>DASQBH010001111.1:0-2634 GCA_035635315.1 Longimicrobium sp. | reverse complement strand
CGCGCACCAGGTACTCCAGCAGGCGGTGCTTTACCTGAAAGAACTCGCTGGTGCCGTGCGTGGACTCGCCCAGCGCCACGATGCGTGCGTCGCCCACGACGTTCGCGAACAGGGCGAGATCCGCGTCGTCCGCGGGGTCGGTGGGCGCGTCGAAGGTGCGCAGCGGGGCGGCGTGCGCGGCCAGCCAGCGCAGCCCCGCCGCGTCCGGCGGCGGCGCCTTGGCGGGAAGCTCCCGCAGGGGCACGCCGTCCACCCGCAGCTCAAGGTTGTCGAACCACGCCCTTCCCGATCCCTCCACCGCCGCCGCGATGACGATGGAGTGCACCTCCTCGTCCGGGGGGACGCGGATGGCCAGCTCGTGCCGCGTCCACTCGGCGAACGCACCGGGCGCCGCCGTGGTGTCGGAGGCGGCGTAAGCGCGGTCCTTCCATGCCTCCAGGGTGAGGATGGCGCGCCCCTGCACGCGCTCCGTGCGCATCCACCCGGTGAGCCGCACCTCGTGTCCGCGCGCAACGTCGGCGGGGATCTGCAGCATGATGGCTTGCGTGGAGGGCGCGGAATCGGGCACCGCGATGCGCAGGCTGCGGCGGCCGTCGTGGCTTGTGGTGCTGTCCAGCCCGAAGCCGTCCGCAGGCCGCGCGAACGCCGACCATCCGAACGTCCACCCCCACGGCCGCGCCGAATCCGCCGGGCTGGTCCGCTCCAGGTCCAGGTTCAGCGGCTGCTGCGCTGTCGCCGGCGAGTGGCCGAGCAGCGCAGCGGTGATGCAGATGAAGAGGATGCAGATGCGTGGCATGATTTTCATGGGATCGCCGAAAATCGCTCAATAGTCATCGTGGGGGATCGTGCGGGATCGTGGGGGATCGACGACGGGCATTGAACTGGCGCCCGCGGGGTGCCCCTCCCCCGGCCCCTCCCCGTTCGTTCCTCACGGAGAGGGGAGAATTCGATCGCAGGTTTACATGCATCGCACTGCGTCCGCGGCCCCACCCCCTCCCCTCGCAAACTGCGCGAGGAGAGCGGGAGAAGTTCGATCGCGCTACGACAGACGGTCTGCCGTTCTCCCTCCCCCACGCAGTGTGTGGGGGAGGGCCGGGGAGGGGGGCGGCCCACCATCTCGCACCCGATCCTCCCAGCCACCCCATCACCCCATCACACCATCACACCCGCCTCCAGCGGCAGCCTCACCGACGCCTCCAGCCCTCCCCCCGCCGCGGGATCCAGCGCGAGGCTTCCGGCATCGCCGTACAGGTGGCGCAGGCGGCTGCGGATGTTCTGCAGGCCCACGCCGGCGCCGCGTTTGGCGCCCGGCGCACCCAGGCCGGGCCCGTTGTCCGCCACCCGCAGCACCAGCGCGTCGTCCTCCGCCGCGGCGGTGATGCGGACGGCGCCCGCGCCGGCCAGGCGGCTGGTGCCGTGGCGGATGGCGTTCTCCACCAGCGGCTGCAGGATCAGGCTGGGCACGGGGCAGGCCAGCAGCTCGTCCGGCACGTCGATGGTGACCGTGAGGCGGTCGTGAAAGCGCGCCTGCTCGATCTCCAGGTAGGCGCGCAGGAACTCCATCTCCCGCTCCAGCGGCACCTCCTGCGACCCCGTTTCCGTCGCGTGCCGCAGCAGCGACCCCAGCCGCACGATCATCCGCTCCGCGGCGCCCGGGTCCACGTGCACCATCTCGCTGACGGTGTGCAGCGTGTTGTAGAGAAAGTGCGGCTCCATCTGCATCTGCAGCGCCTTGAGCTCCGCCTGGGCCAGCTCCGTCTCCAGCCTGGACGCCTGCAGCTGGTCGCGCTGCCAGCGGCGCTGGAACTCGAGCCCCTGCGTAACGCTCAGCGTAAGCCAGTAAAACAGCACGTGCCAGTGGACGAATATGGCGAGATACCGTGAGAAATCCGGCACCTCATCGGTCCAGATGCGCCCTGCCCAGAACGTCTGCACCCCCACCGCCGTCACGGCGACGAGGATGCTGAACGCGGCGTGAAAGGCCAGCGCCTTTTTGCGGCAGCCACGAAAAAGCGACACCCGCCGCGCGGCCCAAACGATCAGCGGCACGTACAGGGCCCACTGCCCGTATGAGGCAAGCGTTTCCAGGGCGTCCTGGCGCCAGCGGAAGGATGTGCCGCGAAAGAAGGAGACGGTGAAGGCCCGCGAGTAGAAGAAGAGCACGATTCCCAGCCAGGCCGCGCCGTACAGCGTCCAGAAGCGCCGGTCCAGGCGGAGGTTCAGTGCGTATTCGCCAGCGGCGTCGCGGGGTGGTTTGTCGAGCCGCGGCATGTCTGGCGCGTTGTTGAGGGGGAGAAGATCCGGCGGATCGGGCGGGTGTTTCACACCAGGTAAACGAGGTACGGTAGCGTCTTTTGCCGCAAACACCCACATCCGTGTGACGAACGACACGGATGCGTGATAAGCGGTTCATGGCGGGGTGAGCGACACCGTTGTGTGACGAGTGGTTCGGCGCGGAGCGGCGCCTTCGCCGGCACCCAGCCTCACGCGTGGGGAAAGCGACGCGCGCAGCCGCTCGCCGGCCGATCCGGCGGTTTCAACCCTCCGGGCTCGCCGCTCATCCCAACCGCTACGGCGTGCGCGACACACATCCCGCAAAGTAATGCAACCGGCGGCCGTATGTGCTGCCACAAC
>DASQBH010001110.1:0-4249 GCA_035635315.1 Longimicrobium sp. | reverse complement strand
GCCTGGTCGGCACGGGTGCAAGTGCTGATTTCCTCGCACCCCTTTCCTTTTCGGGGAAGCGGATGCATCGTGTCTCACGCGGCGGACGGGGTGTGTCCACCGGACGCGGGGGGTGTGGAACCCTGACACGCCCCGCGCGTACAACGCAGCCCAGGACACGGACCGGGGGCTCCGGTCGAAACCAGCGGCGCAGGCACGAGATGATGGACTGCGGCACCTTTCTGGACGGGTACTCCGACTTTCGCGACGGGATGCTCACGCTCCCGGACCGGGTCGCGTTCGAGGCGCACCTGCGGGAGTGCGCGTCGTGCGCGCGCTACGACCGCGTGGTGGACGGCGGTGCGAAGGTGCTGCGCGACCTGCCGGAGCTGGAGGTCTCGTCGGATTTCGCCGAGCGGCTGCAGCACCGCCTGTGGCACGAGCAGGACGACATGGCCGCCGCCCGCGCGCGCCGTGCCCGCCGCTCATCGCGCCGCGTGGCGGCCGTCGGCATGGCCGCGGCGGCGTCCATCGCCGCGGTGGCGCTGGTGCCGGGGGTGTACTCTCGCCTTACGCCCACGGTGACCATGCTCCCCTCCGCCGCCGCCAGCGCGCCGGAGGTGCAGCCGCCGTACCGCCTTGCCGCGGAGCAGTCCTCCTCCAGCTCCAGCGAAGGGCTGGCCGCGCGGCTGGAAGAGGTGGGGGTGCAGGTGTATCCCATGCCCTACGGCGACGTGCTGTACCACGCGGCGTCCACCGCGGCGCTTTCTTCGCCCGGCGGAGACGTGATGCGCCACTCGGTGGCCGCGGAGTAGATGGCCTCCATCCGTCCCGGACAGCTGGACCGCACCCTGCGCGACCGTGTCGCGGGGGGTGCGTTCTTCTTTTTCGGCGACGAGGACTACCTGCGCGAAGAGGCGGTGTCGAAGGTCGTCGCCGCCTACCTGGACCCCGCCACGCGCGACTTCAACTTCGACCAGCTGCGCGGCGGCGACGTTTCGGCCGACGACCTGGCCAGCATCGTCGCCACGCCGCCGATGATGGCGGAGCACCGCGTCGTCGTGGTCCGCGACGCGCAGGGGCTCTCGGTCAAGGCGCGCGAGGTGGTGGAGGCGGTGGCCAGGTCCACCGACCCGGGGTTGATCCTGGTCCTCTCCGCCGCCATCCCCTCCGGCTCCAAGGCGAAGTTCTACGACGAGCTGAAGAAGCACGCCGTCTCGGTGGAGTACGGCCAGCTGTCGCAGGACGACGCGCCGGGGTGGGTGATGGAGACGGCGCGCGAGGAGCTGGGGGTGGAGGTAGACCCCGAGGCGGCGCGGGCGCTGGTGGGCGGGATCGGCGTGGACCTGGGGACGCTGGGGTCGGAGCTGCGCAAGCTGGCGGCGTACGCGCAGGACCGGAAGCGCGTCACGCTGGACGACGTGCGCGCGGTGGGCGGCATCATCCCCCGCCAGGACCGCTGGGCCTGGTTCGACATGATCTCCGAGCGCCGCTTTCGCGAGGCGCTGGAGACGCTGCCGGTGCTGCTGGAGTCGGGCGAGAACGGCGTGGGGCTGGTGATCGGGATGGGCGGGCAGCTGCTGAAGGTGGCGCTGGTCTGCGCGGGTGGCCAGCAGGCGCTGGAGCGGGAGCTCAAGCCGTTCCAGAAGTGGATGGCGCGCCGCATCGTCCCCGTGGCACGCAGGTGGACGCTGCCGGAGATCGATCAGGCGCTGGAGGAGCTGCTGCGCACCGACCGCCTGCTCAAGTCCGCCTCCCTCTCCGACCGCCAGGCCATCGAGGAGCTTCTGCTGCGCCTGTGGGCCATCGGCCGCCAGCAGGCCGCGGCGTAGCCGGCTCGCCGACCGGCTGTGACGAATTGACACACCCTCTTCCGCGTAGCGGGAGAGGGTTTGTTGTTGTGGGGAGGGCAGAGGGATCTGCCTGCCGGAGTGTCACCGCAGGATGTATCGCAAGTCCGCCTCCAGAGCGAATGAATTCGCCGCTGGGAAAACGCAAAGTCCGCCTGCGCGGACTCGGCGGCCGGGGCGCGTGCGGCGTCCCAAGCACCTGCGCGACCGCAACCAGGGACCGCGCCCCCCCAGTCTGTCATTCTGAGGCCCGGCCACACCGTTCCGTCCCATGCGCAGGTGGTCGCAGGGCCGAAGAATCCAGCCTCGGCCGCCTGGAGGGCAGTCGCGGCAGCCCCGCTCAAGGCCTGCGGTGGCGACGTGGCCGGACAAAGCCTCCGCGGCGGTCGCGCGCCGAGTGCGGCGATGGGGCAGGCCTTGTGCGGCGCTCCCTCAGGATGACAGAGGGTCGCACGTGGTTTGAGGAATGCGGGCAGGTGAAGCCCCGCCGGGCGAGCTCCGCGAGCCCTGGGCGGGGCTTATGGCCGTGTTAGCCGCGGGCTTTAGCCCGTGGCGACCCGCGGCGCGACCCGCGGCGCGACCCGCGGCGCGACCCGCGACGACCCGTTGCGACCCGTGGCGGCCCGTGGCGAGGCGTGCCACACCGCCCGAATCCCGCCCGTCCGACCCGTGGCGCCGGGACGCGCGACACGGGTCCGCGGTGGCGAGTCCGCATCCTCCGGTTGAACGGGGGTGGCGCAGCCGTGTATATTGCCGCCATGTCTTCCAATCCTCTCGACCTGCTTCGAAGCGGCACCGTTCCGCTCTACCTGGCGCCCCAGGCCGGCGTCAGCGAGTCGCCGTTCCGCCGCCTGTGCCGCCAGTTCGGCGCGGACGTGGTGGTGTCGGAGTTCGTATCCGCCGAAGGCATTCGCCGCCACGACAAGCGGACGCACACCTACCTGCGCTTCAACGACGAAGAGCGGCCGATCGGCATCCAGATCTTCGGCGCGGAGCCGGAGGCGATGGCCGAGGCCGCGCGGCTCGTGGAAGAGGTGTACGAGCCAGACTTTCTGGACATCAACTTCGGCTGCCCGGTCAAGAAGGTGGTCAACCGCAACGGCGGCAGCGGCTGCCTGCGCGATCTTGATCTCGTGCAGTCCATCATCCGCGCGGTAAAGGGGGCGATCAGCATCCCCACCACCGTGAAGATCCGCAGCGGCTTTACCGAGGATACGCGCGATCCCGTGAGCATCGCGCTGCGCTGCCAGGACGCCGGCGCCGAGTCGCTGACGCTGCACGCCCGGACGCGGACGCAGATGTACAGCGGCGTTGCCAACTGGGACGAGATCGCGGCGGTCAAGGCGGCGCTCGACATCCCCGTCATCGGCAACGGCGACGTGTGGACGGGCGAGGACGCGCGGCGGATGTACGAGCACACGCGCTGCGACGGCATCATGATCGCCCGCGGCTCGCACGGGCAGCCGTGGTTGTTCGCGCAGGCGCGCGCGGCGCTGGAGGGGCGGCCGATTCCGCCGGACCCGGACCCGGCGGAGCGCTTTCGCATCGTCATCGAGCACGCGCGGCTGGCCATTGCCTGGGAGGACGACGAGGAGAAGGCGATGATCGAGTTCCGCAAGCACCTGGGATGGTACACCAAGGGGCTGCCCAACGGGCGCTTCCTTCGGCAGGAGCTGTTCGAGGTGAAGGAGCTGGCGCGCGCCGAAGAGCTGCTGGAAGGCTACCTGGCGCAGTACGAGGGAGCGGCGGTTTGACGCCCGAGCGGCTGCGCGCGCTGCTGGCGGAGGTGGCCGGCGGCACGGTGGCGGTGGAAGAGGCGGAGCGGCGGCTGGCGTGGGCGCCGGTGGAGGACCTGGACTTTGCCCGGGTGGACCACCACCGCGCCCTGCGGCAGGGCTTTCCCGAGGTCGTCTTCGGCGCGGGAAAGACGCCGGAGCAGCTGGTCGGCATCGCGGAGCGCATCGCCGCGCGGGGCGAGGGCGTGCTCGCCACGCGGGTGGCGGTGGAGGCGGAGGAGCCGCTGCGGCGCGCGCTGCCGGGGATCGAGATCAACCCGCTGGGGCGGACGGCGTGGCTCCCCGCCCAGCATCCGGCGGAGCGCAAGGCGCGCGGCACCATCCTGATCGTCACGGCGGGGACCAGCGACCTGCCGGTGGCGGAAGAGGCGGCGGTGACGGCGCGCGCGTTCGGCAACCCGGTGGAGCGGCTTACGGACGTGGGCGTGGCCGGCATCCACCGCGTCCTGGCCGCGCGCGACGTGCTGGGCTCCGCCGCCGTCGTCATCGTCGTCGCGGGGATGGAGGGTGCGCTGCCGTCCGTGGTCGGCGGGCTGGTCTCCGTCCCCGTGATCGCGGTGCCGACCAGCGTGGGGTACGGCGCGGCGTTCGGCGGGCTGTCGGCGCTGCTGGGGATGCTGAACT
>DASQBH010001109.1:0-2099 GCA_035635315.1 Longimicrobium sp. | reverse complement strand
AGTGCGAGAGTGCGAAAGTGCGAGAGCGGGACGGAGACGAACCCTCGGGCGAGAGCGCCTCCGCTTTCGCACTTTCGCACCCTCGCACTTTCGCACTCGAGTTCCTGGGCCGCCTGGACGCGCAGGTGAAGATCCGCGGGTTCCGCATCGAGCCGGGCGAGGTGGAGGCGCTGCTGGCCAGCCACCCGGGCGTGGCCGGCTGCGCGGTGGCCGTGCGCGAGGACGTGCCGGGGGAAAAGCGGCTGGTGGCGTACGTGGTGGGCGGCGCGGACGCCGGGGCGCTGCGCGAGCGGGTGCGGCGCACCCTGCCGGAGCACATGGTGCCGGGCGCCTTCGTCTTTCTCGACGCGCTCCCGCTTACACCCAACGGCAAGGTGGACCGCCGGGCGCTGCCCGCGCCGGACGCCGCGGAGGACGACGGGTTCGTCGCGCCGCGCACGCCGGCCGAGGAGGTGCTGGCGGGGATCTGGGCCGACGTGCTGCGCCTGGAGCGGGTGGGGGTGAACGACGACTTCTTCGCCCTGGGCGGGCACTCGCTGGCGGCCACGCGCGTGGTCTCGCGCGTGCGCGCCCTGCTGGGCGTCCAGCTGCCGCTGCGGACGCTCTTCGAGGCCCCCACCGTGGCCGGGGTGGCGCGCGAAGTGGACGCGCTGCGGCGGGAACGGCTGCCGCAGCTCCCCCCCGTGGTGCCGGTGGAGCGCACCGGGCCGCTGCCGCTCTCGTTCGCGCAGGAGCGGCTGTGGTTCCTGGACCGGCTGGAGCCGGACAGTCCCCTGTACACCATCCCCGTGGCGCTGCGCCTGGCGGGACCGCTGGACGCGGCGGCGCTGGAGCGCGCCCTGGGCGAGGTCGTACGCCGGCACGAGGCCCTGCGCACCGTCTTCGCCGACCGGGACGGCGAGGCCGTGCAGGTGATCGTCCCCTTCACGGGGTTCGCGCTCCCCGTGGACGACCTGTCGGGGCTGGACGCGGATGCGCGCGGGGCCGAGGTCGTGCGGCGCGCCGCCAGGCACGCGCGCCACCGGTTCGACCTGGCGGCCGGCCCCCTGTTCGCGGCCCGGCTGCTGCGGCTGGGCGCGCGCGAGCACGTGCTGCTCCTGTGCGTGCACCACGCGGTGAGCGACGGGTGGAGCCTGGGCGTGCTCTTCCGCGAGCTGTCGGCCCTGTACGAGGCGTTCCGGCGCGGCGCGCCCTCGCCCCTGGCGGAGCTGGCGGTGCAGTACGCGGACTACGCCGTGTGGCAGCGCACGCACCTGCGCGGCGAGGTGCTGGAGCGGCAGATGGCCTGGTGGAAGGCGCGGCTGGCCGGCGCGCCCGCCCTGCTGGAGCTCCCCACCGACCGGCCCCGCCCCGTCATCCAGAGCTACCGCGGCGCCCTGGAGCCCCTGCGCCTGGACCGCACGCTCGTGGACCGGCTGCACGCGCTGGCCCGGGCGGAGGGCGCCACGCTGTACATGGTGCTGCTGGGCGCCTTCCAGGCCCTGCTCTCGCGCTGGAGCGGCAGCGGCGACGTGGTGGTGGGCAGCCCCATCGCCGGGCGCACGCGTGCCGAGACGGAGGGGCTGATCGGGTTCTTCATCAACACGCTGGCCCTGCGCACCCACCTGTCGGGCGACCCGTCGTTCCGCGGCCTGCTGCGGCGGGTGCGCGAGGCCACGCTGGGCGCGTACGAGCACCAGGAGCTGCCGTTCGAAAAGCTGGTGGCCGAGCTGCAGCCGGAGCGCTCGCTGAGCCACCCGCCGGTCTTCCAGGCGAGCTTCGTCCTGCAGACCCACGACGACGGCATCGCCGCGCTGGCCGGGCTGGAGGCCCGCATCGTCCCCGTCCCGGCCGAGACCTCGCGGCTGGACCTGTCCCTGGACGTCACCGAATCGGACGCGGGGGTCACGGGCGGGCTCATCTACAGTACCGACCTGTTCCTGCCGGAGACGGTGCGCCGCATGCTGGGCCACCTCCACCGCCTGCTGGAGCGGGCGGTGGAGGATCCCGACGCGCCCCTGTCCGGGCTGTCGCTGCTGGACGAGGCCGAGCGCCGGGCCGTGGAGGCGTGGAGCGGATCCGCCGAAGAGGATGCGCCGGCGGAGCTCGTCCCCGCGCGT
>DASQBH010001108.1:0-2767 GCA_035635315.1 Longimicrobium sp. | reverse complement strand
GAGGGCGGCGGCGGCGACGGTCGTGACGGTCGTGGCGGCCGCGGTCGCGGCGGCGAGCGTGGCGGCGGCCGTGGCCGCGGCGACGATCGCCAGGGAAGCGACCTGAAGGAGAACGTGGTGCATATCAACCGCGTGGCCAAGGTGGTGAAGGGCGGCCGGCGGTTCAGCTTCACGGCGCTCGTGGCCGTGGGCGACCAGGCGGGCAAGGTGGGCATCGGCACCGGCAAGGCCAACGAGGTGTCCGAGGCGGTGCGCAAGGCCATCGACTCGGCGCGCCGGGCGATGGTGAAGGTGCCCGTGCGTAACGGCACCGTGCCCCACGACATCGTGGGCGAGCACGGCGCGGGGCGGGTGCTGCTGCGTCCCGCGGCGCCGGGTACCGGCGTGATCGCGGGCGGCCCGGTGCGCGCGGTGCTGGAGTGCGTGGGGATCCACGACATCCTCACCAAGTCGCTGGGGAGCAACAACCCGTTCAACATGGTGCACGCCACCATCGACGCGCTTACGAACCTCACCACGCGCGAGCAGCTGGCGCTGGAGCGCGGGGTGCCCGTGGAGGCACTGGGAGGTGGCCGTGGCTAAGCTCAAGATCACGCAGACCAAGAGCTACAGCGGCGCTCCCGAGAAGCATCGCCGGACGCTCCAGGCGCTGGGGCTCAAGCACCAGCGCTCGGTGGTCCTCGAGGACAACGCGGCCATCCGCGGGATGATCTTTCAGGTCCGCCACATGGTGAAGGTGGAAGAGACCGAAGGGCAGGAGACCAATGGCTGACCTGAGCAACCTGCGCCGGCCCGAGGGGTCGCACCGCGACACCAAGCGGCTGGGGCGCGGAACCGGCAGCGGCACCGGCAAGACGGCGGGCAAGGGCCACAAGGGCTCCAAGGCCCGCGCCGGCCACCACGGCCCCGGCGGCGGCAAGCCCGGCTACGAGGGCGGCCAGATGCCGCTGCACCGCCGGCTTCCCAAGCGGGGGTTCACCCCGCTGGACCGTACGGAGTACCAGGTGGTGAACCTGTACCAGCTGGAGACGCTGGAGGGCGAGGGCCCGGTCACGCCCGAGAGCCTCAAGGCCAGCGGCCTCATCGGCCACGCCGGCCGCCCCGTGAAGGTTCTGGGCACCGGCGAGCTGACCCGCAAGCTGGACGTATCGGCCCACAAGTTCAGCCAGGCGGCGCGTGACAAGATCGCGGCGCAGGGCGGCACCGTGCAGGAGATCGGCTGACCATGGCCAATCCCGTAGCGACCCTGTGGCGCATTCCGGAGCTGCGGAGCAAGATGCTCTTCACGCTCCTGTGCCTGATCATCTACCGCATCGGCGCGCACATCACGGCGCCCTGGATCGACGTGGCGGCGCTGCGTGAGTACGCGGGCACGCTGCAGGGCACCGCCTTCGGGATCTACGACATGTTCGTGGGGGGCGGGCTGTCCAGGGCGACGGTGTTCGCCCTGGGCATCATGCCCTACATCAGCGCCAGCATCATGTTCCAGCTGGCGGCGGCGGTGGTGCCGTCGGTGGAAAAGATGCAGAAGGAGGGCGAGGACGGCCGCAAGAAGCTCACCCAGTGGACGCGGTACACCACCGTGCTGCTGGCGATCTTCCAGGCGTACGGCTTCGCCATGTTCATCGAGACGCAGGTGCCGGGGGCGGTGCAGAACCCGGGGCTGGCGTTCCGCCTGATGATGATCCTCACGCTCACCACGGGCGCGGTGTTCATCATGTGGCTGGGTGAGCAGATCACGGAGCGCGGCATCGGCAACGGGATGAGCCTGCTCATCTTCTTCGGCATCATCGAAGGGCTGCCGATGGCGCTGTACGAGGCGGGCCGCCTGGTCAGCCTGGGCCAGGTGAACCCGATCGCGCTGGTGGTGCTGGCCGCGGCGCTGGCGCTGATCATCGCCGGCACCGTGGCGGTGACGATGGCGGCGCGCAAGATCCCGGTGCAGATCCCGCAGAAGGTGATGGGGCGGGGGCGCATCCGGCAGGGGCAGAAGTCGTTCATCCCGCTGCGCATCAACATGGCGGGGGTGATGCCCATCATCTTCGCGCAGTCCATCATGATCGTCCCCGCCACGCTGGGGCAGTTCAGCGACGCGGGGTGGCTGGACCGCATCAGCGAGACGTTCGCGGTGAACAGCTGGCCCTACTACGTGGCGTTCACGGTCCTGATCGTGTTCTTTACGTACTTCTACACGGCGATCATCTACAACCCCGTGGACATCGCCGAGAACCTGAAGAAGCAGGGCGCGTTCGTGCCGGGGATCAAGCCCGGCGCGCGCACGGCCGAGTACATCGACCGGGTGATGACGCGCATCTCGCTGCCGGGCGCGCTGTTCCTGGCGGGGATCGCGCTGATCCCCTCGGGGATGCTGCAGGCGGCGGGCGTGGGCGGCCTGAGCCAGGTGCTGGGCGGCACGGGCCTGCTGATCTGCGTGGGCGTGGCGCTGGACACCGTTCAGCAGATGCAGCAGCACCTGCTGCTGCGCCGCTACGACGGGTTCATGAAGAAGGGCCGCGTGAAGTTCCGCGGACGGCAGGAGAGATACATCTAGTACCGAGTATCCGAGTGCCTAGTACCTGGTGCCTGAATCTCCCGGCACCAGGTACCAGGTACTCGGCACTTGTTTTTCTTGTGCAGGCAACGATTGTTCAGGCTGTTCATCCACGGACCGACGCACGGCGAATCGTTTCAATGGATCTCGTTCTCCTTGGCGCCCCGGGTGCCGGCAAGGGCACCCAGGGCGCTCTGCTTGCCGCCAAGCTGGGCG
>DASQBH010001107.1:0-3759 GCA_035635315.1 Longimicrobium sp. | reverse complement strand
CTACCACGGGACCGACTTCTCGGGGGTGGCGCTGGAGCACGTGCGCCGGCACGCCGCGGGGCTCCCGCAGGTGACGCTGTCGGAGCGCGAGGCGGACGAGCTGGCGGAGTTCGCGGGGGCGGAGTTCGACCTGGTGGTCGTCAACTCGGTCGCGCAGTACTTCCCGGACCTGGACTACCTGCTGCGCGTGCTGGAGGGCGCGGCCGCGGCGCTGCGGCCGGGCGGGCGGATCTTCGTGGGCGACGTGCGCAGCCTGCCGCTGGCGGGTGCCTTCCACGCCTCGGTGGAACTCGCACGCGCGCCCGACGACCTCCCCGCCGGGCGCCTGCAGGCGCGGGTGCGGCGGGGGATGGCGGAGGAGCAGGAGCTGCTGCTCGATCCGGCGCTGTTCGAGGCGGTGCGGGCGCGGATGCCGCGGCTCGGCCGCGCCGAAGTGCAGGTGAAGCGGGGTGAGTACGACAACGAGGTCTCACGCTTCCGCTACGACGTCGTCCTCCACCTGGACGTGGTCGCCGCCGCTACGGAACCCGTCGTCCGGGAGTGGGGCGGGGAGGACGTGGACGGCCTGCGAGGGCTGGCGGAGGGGGGCGCGTCGGCGCTGCTCGTCCGTGGCGTGCCCGACGCGCGGGTCCGCGAGCACGTCCGCGCGTACGAGCTGGTATCGGCCGCCGGTGAAGCGGCCGACGCGGCGGCCGTGCGCGCGCTCGCGGCCCGGGACGCGGGCGGGATCGCCCCCGAGGCGCTGTTCGCCCTGGCCGGCGAGCTGGCGCGAGAAATCGAGGTGCGCCCCGGCGCGTCCGGCACGCTGGACGTGCTCTTTCACCCCGCCGCCGGTGTCGCGCCCTTCCCCGCGGCGGTGGATGCGGAGCGGCCGTGGGAGAGCTATGCGAACGACCCGCAGTGGGGCCGCCGCATGCGCGCGCTCGTCCCCGCGCTTCGCGAGGCCGCGCGCGCCCGGCTGCCGGAGTACATGGTGCCGAGCGCCTTCGTGGTGCTGGAGACATTCCCCGTCACCCCTAACGGCAAGGTGGACCGCGCTGCGCTCCCCGCGCCTGACGCGCGCGGCTCGCGCGAGGGAGCGTACGTGGCGCCGCGCACGCCGGCCGAGGAGCGGATGGCCGGGATCTGGGCGCAGGTGCTGGGGGTGGAGCGGGTGGGGGCGGAGGACCACTTCTTCGACCTGGGAGGGCACTCGCTGCTCGCCACGCAGCTGGTCTCGCGGGTGCGGGAGGCGTTCCGGACCGAGTTGCCGCTGCGGGTGGTGTTCGAGGCGCCGACGCTGTCTGAGCTGGCGCGCCGCGTGGAGGCGCTCCGGGCGGAGACGCCCGGCGGCGCCGGGGCCCCGCCGCTGGTGCCGGTGCCGCGCGACGGCTCGCCGCTGCCGCTGTCGTTCGCGCAGCAGCGGCTGTGGTTCATCGACCAGCTGGAGCCGGGGAGCACCACCTACAACATGCCGTCCGCGCTGCGGCTGCGCGGAACTCTGGACCGCGGCGCGCTGGTCCGCGCGCTGGAGCGCATCGTCGCGCGCCACGAGGCGCTGCGAACGACCTTCCCGTCGGTGGATGGCGAGCCGGTCCAGCGCATCGCCCCGGTCGAGGAGAGCGCGTTCCGGCTGGTGGAGCACGATCTTCACGCCACGCCGGACGCGGAGGACCGGCTGCGCCGCCTGGTGTGGGACGAGGCGAGCGAGCTGTTCGACATGGCGCAGGGCCCGCTGATCCGCGGTCGCCTGGTCCGCATGGCGGCGGACGATCACGTGCTGCTGCTGACCCTGCACCACATCGTCAGCGACGGCTGGTCGATGGGCGTGCTGCACCGCGAGCTGGGCGCGCTGTACGGCGCCTTCGCCCGCGGCGAGCCCGATCCGCTGCCGCCGCTGCCGGTGCAGTACGCCGACTACGCCGCGTGGCACCGCCGCTGGGTGGAAGGGCCCGTCCTGGAGGCGCAGGCGGAGTACTGGACCGAGGCGCTGGCCGGCGCGCCGGAGCTGCTGGAGCTGCCCACCGACCATCCGCGCCCGGCGAAGCAGAACTTCTCCGGCGCGTCGGTGGACGTGGAGCTGGACGAGGCGCTGACCGCGGCGCTCAGGACGCTGTCGCAGCGGCACGGCACCACGCTTTTCATGACGCTGCTCGCCGGATGGGCCGCCGTGCTCGCCCGGCTGTCGGGACAGGACGACATCGTTGTCGGCACCCCGAGCGCCAACCGCGGCCGGAGCGAGCTCGAGGATCTGATCGGCTTCTTCGTCAACATGCTGCCGGTGCGCGTGGACCTTTCCGGCGCGCCGACGGTGGCGGAGGCGCTGGGACGCGTGAAAGCACGCGCGCTGGAGGCGCAGCAGAACCAGGACATGCCCTTCGAGCAGGTGGTGGAGCGCGTTCACCCCACGCGCAGCCTGGCGCACACTCCGCTCTTCCAGGTGATGTTCGCCTGGCAGAACGCGCCGGGGGAAAGCCTGGAGCTGCCGGGGCTGGCACTGGGTCCGCTGGACGCCCTGGATTCCGGGGACTCGTCGTCGTGGGCGAGCGCGAAGTTCGACCTCTCCCTGACGCTCTGGGAAGCTGACGGGCGGATCGAGGGGGTGGTGGAGTACGCCACCGCGCTCTTCGGCCGGCCAACCGTCGAGCGGCACGTGGGCTACCTGCGCCGCGTGCTGGAAGAGATGGCCGCGGACGACGCGAAGCCGTTGGACCGGCTGGACCTGCTCTCCGCGGCCGAGCGGCGCATGGTGGTGGAGGAGTGGAACGCCACCGACGCCGCGTTCCCCGCCGGCGCGTGCGTCCACGAGCTCTTCCAGGCCCAGGTGGAGCGGACGCCCGGCGCGGAGGCGGTGTCGTTCGAAGGGGAGCGCCTCACCTACGCGGAGCTGAACGCGCGGGCCAACCGGCTGGCCCACTACCTCCGCGCGCTGGGCGTGGGGCCGGAGGTCCGCGTGGCGGTGTGCGTAAAGCGGGGGCTGGAGACGCTGGTCGCGCTGCTGGCGGTGATGAAGGCCGGCGGCGGCTACGTGCCGCTCGACCCCGGGAATCCGCCGGACCGCCTTCGCTACGCGCTGGACGACAGCGCGCCCGCCGCGCTGCTGACGGGGGGGCCGCTCGCCGCGCGCTTCGCCGACGCCGGGGTGCCGATCGTGGACCTGGGCGACCCCGCGGCGTGGGATGCGCATCCCGCGTCGGACCCCGACCGGGCCGAGGTCGGGGTGGGGCCGGAGCACCTGGCGTACGTCATCTACACCTCCGGGTCTACGGGAAGGCCCAAGGGCGTGCTGGTGCGGCACGGCTCGCTCGTCAGCCTGCTGGCCGTCACCCGCGCGGCGTTCGGCGTGGGCCCCGGCGACGTGATGCCGGCGCTGGCGGCGAGCGCCTTCGACATCTCCCTCTTCGAGCTCCTTCTCCCGCTCGTCTCCGGCGCGGAGGTCCGCATGGTCGCGGCCAACCGGGTGATGGACGCCCGCGCGCTCCTGGGCGAGATCACGGACGCCACGCTCCTGCACGCCGTTCCCGCGCTGATGCGCGACATCGCGCAGCTCGAGCGGCAGGCGCCCACCCTGGCCCGCCTCCGGGGCACCTTCGTGGGCGGCGACCAGGTTCCCCCCGACCTGCTGGCGGAGATGAGCGCCGCCTTCCCGGCCGCGCGGGCGCACGTCCTCTACGGCCCCACGGAGGCGGCGATCCTGGCCTCCGCGCACGCGGTGCCGGCGGACGGCGCGGTCGCCGGGCACCCGATCGGCCGGCCGCTGGGGAACGTGCGCCTGTACGT
>DASQBH010001106.1:0-10509 GCA_035635315.1 Longimicrobium sp. | reverse complement strand
GGGGTCGCGACCGGCAAGGTGACGCTCAACGACTACTCCTTCGAGACCCCCGCCACCAGCCTGCGCGCCGACTCCGGCGGCAGCGGCCTGGCGGTCTACGACTACCCGGGCCGCTACACCGCAAAGGACGCCGGCGAGCGCGGCGCCCGGCTGCGCGCCGAAGCGTGCGACGCGGGCGTGTCGGTGCTGGCGGGCACCTCCACCTGCCGCGCCTTCGTGGCGGGCTGCGGCTTTACGCTGCAGGGCCATCCGCGGCAGGACGCCAACGCGGCGTACGTGCTGCGCTCCGTCTCGCTGCAGGCGGACCAGGACGGGTACGCCAACGACTTCCACGCCATCCCCGCCGACATCCCCTTCCGCCCCCTGCGCCGCACCCCGCGCCCGGTGATCCCGGGAACGCAGACGGCGATGGTGGTGGGCAAGAGCGGCGAAGAGATCTGGACGGACAAGTACGGCCGCGTGAAGGTGCAGTTCCACTGGGACCGCGAGGGTACGCGCGACGAAAACAGCTCCTGCTGGGTGCGCGTGGCGCAGGGGTGGGCCGGCACCGGCTGGGGAAGCTGGGTGCTCCCCCGCGTGGGGCAGGAGGTGGTGGTCAGCTTTCTGGACGGCGACCCCGATCGGCCGCTGGTGACGGGGTGCGTCTACAACGCCACGCACACGCTGCCCTACGCGCTCCCCGGCGCGCAGACACGCAGCACCTTTCGCAGCAGCAGCTCGCCCGGCGGCGCCGCGTTCAACGAAATCCGCCTGGAAGACAAGAAGGACGAGGAAGAGCTGTACCTGCACGCCGGCCGCGACCTGACGGTGGACGTCAAGCGCAACCGCGCCGTCACCGTCGACGAAGGTGACGACACGCTGGCGGTAAAGAAGGGCAAGCGCGACGTGCAGGTGAAAGGGGACGAGTCGCTGCAGGTGGAGGGCAAGCGAACCGTCACCGTCACCGGTGACGAGACGCACACCGGAAAGGCAAAGTTCACGCAGACCACCGGCGGCGACTACGTGCTGGAGGTCTCGGGAAACCTGACCCTCAAGGCCAGCGGCTCCATCACCATCCAGTCCGGCACCGCGCTGAACGTCACCGCGGGGACGGCGCTCACGGCCAAAGGCGGCACCTCCACCGAGGTGCAGGCGGGAACCACGCTCACGGCCAAGGGCAACGCATCCACCGAGGTGTCCAGCAGCGGGATCACCACCGTCAAGGGCACCCTCGTCAAGCTGAACGGATGATGCCGCGCCCCGCCCTGCCCGGGTGCCCCCCGGGCCCGCCCCCGCCGCCGCCCCCGGCGCCCCCGCCCCCCCGCCGGACCGAGCACGTGCTGGCCGACGACGGCGGCCTGCGCGAACGCGCCCGCGTGCGTGACGGCGTGCTGGACGGCGTAACCCGCACCTACGCGGACGGGCACGAGACGGCGCGCATCCGCTACCGCGGCGGCCGCATGCACGGGCCCCTGCGCCTGTTCGGGCCGGACGGCCGGGTGGCGTGGAAGGCCGCGTACCGCCAGGGCGTGCCGCACGGCGAGGCCGTGGCCTACCGCGACGGGCGGGAGGTGGAGGTGACGCCCTGGGTGGACGGGGTGCAGCACGGCGACGCCCTGGCCTTTCACCCCGGCGGGGCCATCGCCTCGCGCATCCCCTGGCGCGTGGGGCGGATGGAGGGCACGGCCCACTGGTACGCGGCCGGCGGCGAGCTGGTCCGCTCCTCCGCGTACGCCGGGGGGATGCTGGACGGCGAGACGGTGGAGTACCGCCCCCGCGGCACCGTCCGCAGCCGCTCGCTGTACGCCGCGGGCGAGCTGCGGCACGTCACCGAGTACGGGGCCGACGGCGAGGGGGTGCGAAAGACCTGGTTCATCGAGGGCTCGCCGTTCTGGATGGTCGAGTGCCGCGCCGATCCGCCCCCCACACCGGCCGGATCGGAATCGTTGGACGCCACGCATCCGGATTCCGCACCGGTCGAGCCCGCACCGGCCCAATCGACACCGGCCGAGCCCGCGCCGTGGGATTCCGCACCGGTCGAGCCCGCACCGGCTGAACCTGCGCTGTCCGAACCCGCACCGGCCGCGTCCGCGCCCTCCCCGTCCTCACCGGCCGATGCAGCGGTCCCGCCCGCGGCGGCGGGGATGGTGCCGGACACCGCCCCCGCGACCCCGGAGGCCGGCGCGCCGCCGCCGTCCGGATCCCCGGGCACTCCCTGGTTCACGTTCCGCCTTCCCTCGCTGCTGCAGGGCCTTCTGCGACGGCGGCCCCCGGTCCCCCTCACCCCCACCGAGTGATCTCATGAGCATGCAGGTCTGCATGGGCGCCTCCATCAAGTGCAGCTTCGGCGCGGCCCCCGCGTCGCTGATGGTGCTCCCCACCAACCGGGTGCTCACGGGCACCCCCGCCGCCAGCATCATGGACCACGCGCCCATGGTGAACGTCCTTCCCTTCGGCACGTGCACCTCCCTGGCCAACCCGGCCGTGGCGGCCGCCACCGCCGCCGCCATGGGCGCCCTGACGCCGCAGCCGTGCCTCCCCGTGACGCCGGCCCCGTGGATCGTGGGCAAGCCCACGGTGCTGCTGGGCAGCATGCCCGCGCTGGACAATGGGTCGAAGCTGATGTGCGCCTGGGGCGGGGTGATCGAGGTCCTGGCCCCGGGCCAGACCGGGACGCAGCTGCCATGAGCGCGCGCGCCTCCGGGGGCCTGGGCTGCCCCCCCGCCTCGTCCACCGCGCCCGCCATCGCGCAGGACGGCTGCCGCCCCGCCCCCGCCCCGGGGCAGACCACCCGCTACGGAACCGTGCCGGACCCGGTGGCATGGTACGAGGGGATGCTGCTGGCTCCCCAGCACTTTCAGCAGGCCGCGCTGCACGGCGAGTCGCTGCTGGGCTACCACCTGGCCGCCCTTTCCCCCTGGCACTGGGGGGTGCGCCGGCTGGTGCTGGACTGCCCCGCCCTTCGCGGCGGCACCCTGCGCGTCACGGAGCTGGACGCGGTGATGCCCGACGGGCTGGTGGTGCGCCGCCGCGACGGCGATCCCGTGCTGGAGACGGCGCTGGCGCCGCAGTCCGTCGCCGCCGCCCGCGGCGTGCTGACGGTCCATCTGGCCGTCCGCCCCCGCTCCTCCGCGCCGGAAGCCACGGGCGCGCTGGCGCGCCAGGAGTGCTACGCCGGCGAGCCCGTCCCCGACGCGCTGACCGGCGAGGCGACGGCGGAGGTGCTGCGGCTGCGGCCGCGGCTGTCGCTGATCGTCTCCCGCGAGCGGCCGCGTGGATTCGTTTCCTTTCCCCTGGCGCGGGTGCGGCAGGCGGGCGGCGCCTGGGCGCTGACGGACGACCTGCCGCCGCTGCTGGCGCTGGGCACCGCCCAGTCGCTGCGCGACCGCTGTGCCGCGCTGCTCTGCGCCGTGCGGGGCCGCGCCGCCACCCTTGCCCGCGGGCTGCGGGCAGACCGCGCCATGGGGCGCTGGGGCCAGACCGGCCCGGCACACGCGGCACTCGCCGCCCTCTCCGCGGCGCTCCCCCGGCTGGAGGCGCTGGTCCACGCGCCGTCGGTGCATCCCTACCCCGTTTACCTGGCGCTCTGCGACCTGGCCGGACACCTGGCCCCGGCCGCCGGGTCCGGGCACGTCCCCCCGCCGTTCCGCGGCTACGACCACGACGACCCGCGCCGCTCGTTCGATTCCGTGCTGCGCTTTTGCGAGGACGCGCTGGAAGAGGTGCAGCCCGGCTGGACGCTCCTGGACTTCGCACGGCGGGCCGGGCGCTTCGGCCTGCGCGCGATGGCGCTCGGGTCCCTCCCGCAGCCGCTGCTGCTGTGCGCGGTGGCCCCCTCGGGGACGGACCGCCAGGCGCTGGCGGCGTGGATGGCGCAGGCCCGCATCGCCCCGGCGTCGCAGCTGCCGGGGGTGATGCGCACGCCCTACGCGATCGGCGCCGCGCGCGAGGTGGTGGACGCGCCCGCCGGGCTCTCCGCGGCGGAGAACCGGCTCTACCTGCGGGTCACGCCGGGGACGATCGGCGCGGGCGAGCGGCTGGTGGTGGCGCCTCCCGCCTCGTGCGCCGACCGCGGCCGCCCCCGCGCGCTGACCCTCTGCGTCCCCGCGTCCACGCCGGCCGCGACTCCGTTCATCCCCATCCCCATGTCCATGTCCGGCCCGCCGGTCTCAATCCCCGCGCCAGCACCCGCGCCGGTACCCACAACTGTGCCCGCGACCGTGCCCGCGCCGGAGCCCGTGCCCGTGACCATGACCGCGACCGCGACCACGCCCGCGACTGCGACCGCGACCGCCTGACCTTCGAGGAGCAATGAACGAGACGATCACGGCGGGGCCTTCGTTCCCCGAGGCGCTCCGCAGGGCCTTGGCCCCCGTCGGCGCGGCGGAACCCGGACTGCTGCACGGCGACGGCACCTACGCGCGCATTCGCGAGGCGCTGCGCGAAGACGATTCCTCGCTGCCGCAGGGGATCTGGACGCGCGACCGCAAGCGCGCGGACCCGGAGCGCGCGGCGGAGCTGGCGCTGGACGCGCTGGAGACCCGCGCCAAGGACGCGTACGTGGCCGGGTGGCTGATCCAGGCATGGGTGCGCCAGCACGGCTTCAGCGGCGTCCAGCAGGGGCTGTGGCTGCTGGTGCGGCTGTGCGAGCGGTACTGGGACGTGCTGCAGCCCCTGGCCGACGGGGACGACACGGACGCGCGGGACCGGGCCTTCGAGTACCTGGCCCAGGACCTCTCCCTGCGCGTGCGCCTGCTCCCGCTCACCCAGGCCGGCGACGGCCCGGGCTTCAGCTGGCACGACTGGCAGGCGGCGCGGCGGCGCGAGAGCCACGGCGTCCGCGACGACGGTCCCCTCCCGGACGAGATCCGCCAGGCGGCGGCGCTCACGCCCGACGGGTTCTACGCCGGCGTGACCCGCGAGCTGGCCGGCGGCATCCAGGCGCTGGACGCCCTGCAGGCCATGTACGAGGCCGGCCGCGCGCCCGCCTTTCCCCCGCTGCGCATGCTGCTGGAGCACATCCGCGTCTGGACCCGGGCCCAGCTGCCGGAGCGCTGGGAAGAGGCGAAGGACGACGAGCGCGCGGCGGATGCGGCGGATGCGTCCGGCCGGGAGGACGGAGACGGATGCGCCGGCGACGCGGCCGCCGGGCACCACGGCGGGGACGGCGGCGCGGCGGCGGAGACCGTCCGCCTTACCGTTGCCCTCCCCGCCCGCGTGGGCAGCCGGGCAGAGGCGTACCGGCTGCTGGAAGCCGCGGCGGACTACCTGGCCCGCACGGAGCCCCACAGCCCCGTGCCGCCGCTGGTGCGGCGCGCGGTGGCCTGGGGACGGCTGGACCTGGCCGGCCTGGTGGCCGAGATGAGCCGGGAAGGATACGACCTGCAGTGCCTTCGCACCCTCCTTGGCCTGGCCGGGGAGGAGCGCCGCTGACCGCGCCGGGCCCGGCGCGAGACAGCACCCCCCGCCCCTTCGCGACCGCGAACGGGCACCCCCACCCTCACCAGAGGTGACCCCATGTCCGAAAGCAGGCAGCACTGGCTGGACCGCAACCGCCCCCCGCGCGTGCAGATCACGTACGACGTGGAGACCCTGGGCTCGTCCGCCAAGCAGGAGATCCCCTTCGTCGCCGGCGTGATGGGCGACTTCGGTGGCGCCACGGTGCAGGCGGCGCCGCTGGCGGACCGGCGGTTCGTGGAGATCGACCGCGACAACTTCGAGAAGGTGATGTCGGCGCTCAAGGCCACCATCCAGGTCAGCGGCCTCAAGCTGCCGAAGGTCAAGGCCGTGGGCAACACGTATACGGTGGATGCCGCCAACGGCACCCCCGTCACCGGCACCCTGGCCATCGACAAGCTGGACGACTTCGGGCCCCGGCGCATCCTGGAGCAGCTGGGCGCCGCCAACGCCGACGTCAAGAAGATGCTGGACGACCGCCAGGCGCTCGCCGACCTGCTGGTCAAGGTGCAGGCCGACGACAGCATCACCGTCTCCATCACCACCTCCCTCACCTCGCCCGCGGTGCTGGACACGGCCTTCGCCGCGCTCACGGCGGCGAACGCCCAGGCGGCCAAGGTCACCGCGGCGCTGGGCGTGTTCGCCAAGGGCGCCACGGACCCCAACTTCAACACCGCCAAGTTCGAGACGGACGACGCGGCGCTCGTGGACGCCGTGCTCCCCATCGCCGCCAAGGCGGGCACCGCGTTCGGCACGGCGTTCACGGATGCGGGCAAGGCCAACGACGCGCGCATCGCCGCGGAGCAGGCCAGCACGAATCCGCTCGCTCCCGAACAGACCGTGACCGACAAGCAGGTGGCGGCGGCCACCGCGTTCCAGGCGGCCTGCACCGCGCTGGACAACTTCGTCGCCACGGCCGGCGACGCGAGCAACCGCCTGGTCACCGCCGGGCGCAACATGGTGGTCCCCAGCCCCGACCCCGACGGCAGGGCCGCCCTGAAGACGAAGGCGCAGGAGCTGGCCGCCACGGCGCGCAACGAGACCGACGCGCTGGCGGAGCTGGCCCGGACCGCCGACTCGGCCGCACGCAGCGCCGCGACGCGGTTCCCGCCGAAGCAGCCGCCGCCGGCACCGGTGCAGTAGCGGCGCCGGCCTCCCCGACCAGACACCCACCCGGCGCGGCACCCCGCCCCTCCCTTCCCGAGGGCGGCCGCCCGCGCCCCACGAACAGGAGAACCCCTGATGGTACTCGCCGCAGACGACTACCGGATGCAGACGCTCACCACCCGGTACCAGACGCAGGACATCAAGCTCCCGGCCCCGGCCGAGGGCACGCTGCCGCTGCCCAGGCAGATCGAGCTGTACATCGCCGCCATCGACGTGGCGCTGGGCGCCCTGGTGAACGCCGTACTGCACGACCCCGTCTTTCAAAGGACGGAGGCCTCGTGGCGCGGCCTTTACCAGCTGGTGATGAACACCGAGACAGGCGAGATGCTCAAGCTGCGCGTGCTCAACGTGCGCGAGTCGGAGCTGCGCGACGACCTGAAGCAGGCGATCGACAAGGACCAGAGCCAGCTGTTCAAGAAGCTGTACGAGGAGGAGTACGGCACCTTTGGCGGCAGCGCGTTCGGCGTGCTGCTGTACGACAAGGAGTTCGGCCGCTCGCCCGGGGACGTGGAGTTCCTGACCAGCCTTTCCGGCGTCGCGGCGGCCGCGCACGCGCCGCTGGTGGCGGCCGCCAGCCCCGGCCTGTTCGACCTGCCCCAGGCGGACGCCAGCCGTCCCGACTTCACCCGCCTGGGCGCGCCCCGGGACCTTGCCAAGATCTTCGAGGCCATCGACATGGCGGGGTGGCGATCCTTCCGCGCCAGCGAGGACTCGCGCTACGTGACGCTGGTGCTTCCCCGCGTGCTGGCGCGCCTGCCCTACGGCGCCGCCACCAACCCGGTGGAGGGGATGAACTTCGAGGAGGACGTGGAGGTGCTGGGCAGCACCGAGCTGTTCTACGACTTCCGCGCGACGGGGGACGGCGAGGCGGCGGCGCGGCCCAAGGCGCACGCCAAGTACCTGTGGGCCACCGCCGTGTGGGCCCTGGGCGAGCGCATCACCGAGGCGTTTGCGCTGTACGGCTGGTGCGCCGCCATCCGCGGCGTGGAGGGCGGCGGCATCGTCCCCGGCCTGCCGCTGCACACCTTCAAGACCCCCGACGGCGAGACGGTGGCCAAGATCCCCACCGAGGTGAGCATCACCGACCGGCGCGAGAAGGAGCTCAACGACCTGGGCTTCATTGCCCTGTGCTACTGCAAGGGGAGCGACTACGCCTGCTTCTTTGGCGGGGCCACCACGCAGAAGCCGGTGGTCTACACCAACCCCGAGGCGTCGCAGAACGCGCAGGCCTCGGCGCTGCTCCCCTACGTGCTCGCCGCCTCGCGGTTCGCCCACTACATCAAGAAGATCGGCCGCGACAAGGTGGGAAGCTTTCAGACCCGCGGCACGCTGGAGAAGTACCTGAACAACTGGATCGCCGACTACGTGCTGCTGAACGACGACGCGCCGCAGAGCGCCAAGGCGCGCTACCCGCTGCGCGAGGCGCGCATCGACGTGACCGAGGTGCCGGGCAAGGTGGGCGCGTACAACGCCACCGTGTTCCTGCGCCCGCACTTTCAGCTGGAGGAGCTCACGGCCTCCATCCGCCTGGTGGCGCACATCCCGCCGCCGGCCGCGGCCTGATCCCCGCCGGGGACGGGACGGGCCGCGCGCCCGTCCCGTCCCATCCCCTGAATCGACCGAAAACCCCTACCGGGAGAGGAACGCACCATGGATACCATGCTGCTGAACATCAAGGACGTGCCGGGCACCAGCCTGATGACGGGCTTCGAGAAGCAGATCGAAGTGCTGTCGTACAGCCACGGCGTGGCCATGCAGGTCACCGGCGACGTGAGCAACACCGAGCGCACCTCGGGCAAGCCGCGCATGCAGGACTTCCACGTCACCAAGTACATCGACAAGTCCACGCCGCTCCTGAACCAGAAGTGCTGCGAGGCCACCAACCTGGGCGAGGTCAAGCTCACGGTGGGGCGCAACGACAACGGCGCCGTCATCCCCTTCATCGTCTACACCCTGTCCGACGTGGTCATCTCGTCGGTCAGCGTGGGGGGCGGCGGGGGCGACAAGCCGGTGGAGAACCTTTCCCTCAACTTCAGCGGCATCAAGTGGGACTACACGTCGCAGAAGGAGGCCGGCGGCAAGGACGGCGTGGTGGCCGGCAGCTGGGACGTCGCCGCCAACAAGAAGAAGTAGCCATGCCTCCCCCCGTCCAGAGCGGCTGCGCCCTGCTCTTCGACCGGCTGGCCACGCCGGACCCGTGGGAGCCCGCCGAGGCGGTCCCCTTCCGCGTCCTGGACGGAAAGGCGCTGCTGCGGTCGGTGCACCGGGAGCTGCAGGACCTGCTGAACACCCGGTGCACCCTGCGCGCGGCGGAGCTGGAGACCCGCCGCCGCACCACGCTGGAGTACGGGCTTCCCGACGTCACCGGGATGTCGCCGGCCTACCCGGCGGACCGCGCCGAGCTGGCGGCGCGGGTGGAGGCGGCGATCCTGGCCTGGGAGCCGCGCATCGGGGACCCCCGCGCCACCGTCGAGGCCGTCCCCGGGCGCCCCCGCGAGCTGCGGGTACACATCGAAGGAATGCTGCGGATGCACGAGCACCCCGCGCCCGTAACCTTTACCGTCACCGTGGGCGGCACCGCCCCCGTGGAGGGACCATGACGCAGACGCCGGCGGACGGGCTGCTGGACTTCTACTACGCCGAGCTGGACTACCTGCGCACGGCGGGCGGGGAGTTCGCGCAGGCCCACCCCACCGTGGCCGGCCGGCTGCAGCTGGGCGACCACTACAGCCCGGACCCGCACACGGAGCGGCTGATCGAGTCGTTCGCGTTCCTTACGGCCCGCCTGCAGCGCTCGCTGCAGGTGGAGGTGCCGGGGATCTCGTCGGCGCTGCTTGAAGTGCTGTATCCGCAGTACCTGAACCCCGTGCCGCCCGTCACGGTGGCGGAGTTCGCGCCCGATCCCACCCAGGGGAGCCTGGCCTCCGGCTACGTGATCCCCCGCGAGACCCCGCTGTTCGCGGAGTCGCCGGACGGCCAGGTGTGCCGGTTCCGCACCTGCGCGCCCGTCACCCTGCAGCCGCTGGCGGTGGACGCCGTGGCGCTGGAGCCCCGGGAAAAGTACCCCTGGGTGCGCGGCATTCCCCGGGCCGCGCAGCTGCTGCGGGTGCGGCTGCGGCCGGCGGGGCTCCCCCTGGCGCAGCAGCGCCCCGGGCCCCTGCGCTTTTACCTGGGCGGGGAGATGAGCACGGCGGCGGCGCTGTACGACCTGCTGGCGGGCTCGCTGCTGGGGGTGGCGCTCCTTCCCGGCGGCGAGGCGCCGGAGGGCGGGCCCCGCGTGCTGCCGGCGTCCGTGCTGGAGCCGGCCGGGTTCGCGGAGGACGAGGCGGTGCTCCCGTACCCGCCCACGGCGCACCCCGCCTACCGGCTGCTGCAGGAGTATTTCACCGTCCCCCGCAAGTTCCTGTTCCTGGACGTGGACCTGACGCAGGGGGACGGGTACGGCGCGGCGGAGCACGTGGACCTGGTGTTCGTCCTGGGCACCCGCGCGCGCGACCGGCTGGAGCTGGGGCCAGCCAACGTGCGGCTGGGATGCGCGCCGGTGGCCAACCTCTTCGCCCGCCTCTCCGAGCCGGTGCGGGTGGACGGCCGCAAGCTGGAGTACCGGCTGGTGCCCGACGCGCGCCGGGAGCGGACCACGGAGATCCACTCCGTGCGGGGCGTCTCGGCGGTGCAGCAGGACGGGGCGCGGGTGGCGTTCGAGCCGTTCTACTCGTACTCGCACGGGATGGACGACGCGCACGCCACCTTCTGGCACGCGCGGCGGGCGCCGGCGGAGCGGGCGGACCTGGAGGGCACGGACGTCTTTCTCTCCTTCCTGGACCTGCGCGCCCGCCGCGTGGCGCCCCCGGCGGTGACGGCCTGGGCGGACGTGCTGTGCACCAACCGCCGCCTGGCGGAGCAGCT
>DASQBH010001105.1:0-2098 GCA_035635315.1 Longimicrobium sp. | reverse complement strand
GCAGGCGGAGCCGGGCCAGCAGGCTCCGAGCCCCCTGGCCGATTCCGCCGGCGGGGCACAGGGCGAGGAGGCCGCGCCCACGGCGCCGGGGCGCGCGGCGCGTCCGGGGCTGCCGCCGGGGATGTCGGCGCCGGTGCGCTTCAACCCCGCGGGGAACTACGTGCTGCTGCACATCGATTCGCGCCAGCGGGAAGGCGCCGTCGCCATCTGGGTGCAGGACAGCAACCAGGCGGTGGGCCAGATCGTGGCCGGCCGCACGGGCGAGACGCTGGAGCCGCTGGCCGACGGCCTGCGCCTGCGCAACACGGGCTCGTCGCGCGCGGACTACACCATCACCGTGCCCACGCGCTACCGCTTTATCCGCGTAAAGATCGACAACGAGCCGGAGACCACCATCGCCGTGTCGCGCAGCAACCGCCCCTGGCTGTGGACGGTGAACCTGGCCTCGTCCGAAGGGAGCTGACCCCGCGGCTTCGACCGAGGCGCAGCGCAGAAAAACGAGGGCGCGGAGAACGAACGGTTCTCCGCGCCCTCGTTTTTTTCAGGAAGTCAGAAGCTCACGAGTAGGGATGACGGCGGAGTGAAGTATTCCCAGGATCGCTTTCGATCGGACTGTAGTAGATCATAGCAGCCCGGTCTTGGGAGCAATCGGCACGTTCTTGTACGGTCCCGCAGACTTCTTGTGGGCGATGATCAGCCCCTGCGTGCGGTCGATCTTCACGTACCGCCCGGTACGCGGGTTCTTGAGCTGGACGTAGTCGGGCTTTTCCTTGCTCGCGGACATCGTTCCTCCGGTACGTTCGGGCCGATGCGGATCGTCATCCGCATCCCAACATCATCACGATCCGTCCACTGCGCAAGTGCTTGATTTTACTTGCGAAATCGATGGCCATGCGCTGGCGGAACAGGTGTGTTGTGCGTGCGGATTGAGCCAGGTTGGTGCATGCACCCCAGGTCGACTTTTCCACCCGGGCATGCGGTGAAAAACGAACCCGACCTCGTTGAAGCAGGACTGAATCACGTCCAAACCGCCAACACGCGTGCAAAGTGGATTTCCACCCACCTCGGACAGGAGTGGCATCGGTCCTGGCACAATTTGGCAAATCGGACCGGGGTGGATAGGATCAGAAGAACGAAGCGCTCGGTCTCACGTTCCGCGCACTCTGACGCCGTTGAGCCTGATGGAGAGAAACTCATGAAGCCCGTCAGCGGACGCCTGCTGCTCCTGGCGCTGTCGCTCGCCGCCGCGCCCGTGCTGGCGCAGACGGGCAGCGAGCCGCGCGTGTGGGATTCGGGCGCGGGGCGGTGGGTGGCGTGGGGGACGATGGCGGATTCGCTGGCGCGGCACGACGTGGTGGTGGTCGGCGAGCAGCACGACGACCCCGCCACGCACCGCGCGGAGGCGATGCTGCTGGACGCCTTGGGGCGGCGGCGGGGGCGGGTGATGGTCTCGCTGGAGATGTTCGAGCGCGACGTGCAGCCGTTGCTGGACGACTACGGCGTGGGACGCGTGACGGAGACGGACTTTCTGGCGCGGTCGCGGCCGTGGGGCAACTACGCGTCCGACTACCGACCTCTGGTGGAGCACGCCCGCGCCCGCCGCTGGCCCGTTGTGGCCGCGAACGTCCCGCGGCCGCTGGCGTCGGCCGTGGCGCGCGGGGGGATGGCGGCGCTCGACACGCTGCCGTTCTCGCACTGGCGCCTGTTCGCCGCAGAGCGCCGCTGCGCGCCCGAAGGCGAGTACTATCGCCGCTTTGGCGAGGCGATGGGCGGAATGCAGGGGCACGGCGCGGGGACGGACTCCGCGGCGGCGCGGGCCACGCTGGTGCGCTTTTATGAGGCGCAGTGCATCAAGGACGAGACGATGGGGGAGTCGATCGTCCGGGCGCGGGACGTGTGGCGCGGCTGGATGGTCGTCCACTACACGGGCGCCTTTCACTCCGATCACCGCCTGGGCACGGTGGAGCGTCTCGCCCGCCGGCTGCCGGAGGCACGCATTGCCGTCGTCTCCATCGTCCCCGTGCCGGACCCGGCCTCTGCCGATCCCGCGGAGTTCAGGACTCGTGGCGACTACGTGGTGTTCGTTCCCGCACCGCCC
>DASQBH010001104.1:0-3790 GCA_035635315.1 Longimicrobium sp. | reverse complement strand
GCGGACCGCCTGCGCCGCGTGAACGAGAGCCTCTCCTCGCACCGCGGCGAGATCGAGGCCGACCTGCAGCGCTTTCGCGGCGCGCTGGAGCAGGCCGAGGCGCACCGCCTGGCCGCGGCGGACGAGATGGACGAGGTCAGCCTGCGCCACCTGATCGGCGAGCTGGACGAGTCGGCGTGGAACGCGGCGCGCCCCGACCTGGAGGCGCGGGTGCGCGAGGCCGAGGATGCCGTCACCGAGGCGCGGGCAGAGGTGGAGCGCCTGGAGACGCTGGCCGCCGACATCGCCAGCGCCCAGGACGCCGCCTTCGCCGCCAGCGAAGCCTCCGCGGCGGCCGCGGATGCCGAGCCCCAGCCCGCCGAGGCGGAGCCGGAGCCCGCGGCGTACGAGCCGGAGCCGGCTGCGTACGAGGCGGAGCCCGAGCCCGCCGCGGACACGTCGTCCGCATTCGACCGCGAAGCGACGGCGGACTTCGAGCCGCAGCTGCCGGATGAGGATCTGCCGGGCGTGGACGACGTCGCCGCGCCGGCCGCGGCGGAGACGACCTTCGAGGCGCCCCCGCCGGCCGACGTGCGCGAGGCGGCGGACGCGGTGTCGGCGGACGAGTGGGACCCCTTCGGCAGCGAGTTCGGCGCGGAGGCCAAGCAGGGCGACGCGGAAGAGGACCTGCCCTGGCTGGAGGGGATCGACCAGTCCGCGGCGGGTGAAGCAGCCGGGGGATGGACGCCGCCCGCCGCCGGTGCGGACGAGGGGCTCGACTTTCTGCGCGAGATCGAGGAGTCCACGCGCCCGGCCGCCGAGCCGTCCCGGGCCGCCGGCGCCGACCTGGGCGCGGACGACCTGGCGTTCCTGGAGGAGCTGGACCGCGCCATCGGCAGCGGGCCCGCGTCCCCGGGCCGCGGTGCGAAGACGCCGCCGCCCGCCCAGCCCGCCACGCCTCCGCCCGCCGCCGCGCAGGGAGGCGCGTCCCGCGCGGAGCCGCTGCTGTGCAAGGAGTGCGGCGCCATCAACGAGCCGCACTCCTGGTACTGCGAGATCTGCGGCTCCGAGCTGTAGGCGCGGTACGAGGGACGGGGTACGAAGGTACGGAAGACGAGAGCCTGCTGGTGATTCCGGCGGGCTTTCGCTTTCGTTAGAGGGTTAGCTTTCGTGATGGATGGCGGAGCCTCTCATATCATAAACACTCAAGGAGTTGCGGTGTGACGAGCTTAGGAGAAGCGCGAATCGAATCGAGTTTAGGGCGTCTTGTTGGGACTTGCCGCGTTCGCGGTGTATCGGTCAGCCCCGCGATTTACCCGAGATTGGCGATCCAATTAGGCATCTCGCTTTCGGATATCCACCCGAGCAGCAGCGGTCTCCCCGCCCTTGCAGATGCCCGCACGAACCCGATTCGCTTCAGGATTGTGGATATTTGGGGAGAACTGCTGCTCGCCAGTTCAGGGAGCGTCGGCATTCTCCATTGGATGGACAAACGAGAGATCCGTTCGAATTCTTACCAGAATGAAGATCGGGTTGATCTGTTATGCGAACTGGATAATGCTCGTCTTGCTCGCTTGGACGAAGCACGATCCGGAGGAAAACTGGATCTGCTCCTCTATTTGCGCGTGGTCAGTGAAAATATCGAGCCCGTTGAGCCGCACGATTACGAGGTTGATGCTCGGATTCCTGCTGTTCACTTCTCAATTCCGCGTGACGAGTGGCTAACGATACTCAAGCGCATCGGATTCAACTCGGCTCGTGTGGTAGAGGTTACTTTCAGACCAGAGCCTGACGACGCCTTTGTCCGAGCGATGGACCACTTCACCGCCGCTGAGGAACGGTTGCGCGATGGGCTTTATAACGACGCCGTAGCAGATGTTCGAAAGGTTTTTGACGAGATTATCCGACGGGTTCCGGTTGAAAAGATCAAAGACGTACTAGGTGCCCATACACATCCTTCTAGGGCTGAGCAGTACAATGACATTTTCGTCCGGCTGAAAAAATTAACTAACCGTGCCGTGCACGCCCAAGCAGATCCAGTGACGTTCAACCGCCACGAGGCGCAATTCATCGTTGCTTCTACTGGCTATCTGCTTGGACTATTGGGTGACGCGACGCTTGCCGCACCCCAGGCTGAAGAATGAAGGCGAACTGATCAGGAGCGGGTAGTGGGATGAACACGAAAGCCGGCCGACTGTGGAATTGGCGGGTATCGGTACCGCGTGCAGTCGCGGGATCAGACAAGGGCGGCGATCCCAGCCGTTCAGGCGGGTTGATGGATCTACTGGGATAAGCGCCGCACGTGGAAACAGCGAATGCTGGTGCGTAATTGCTCAGCCCTTCAGTCTGTCCAGAAACTGCTGCGCTTCCTCGGGTGTTGCTGTGTATGTAGAGCGGCCTTCCCGAAAGTTCGCTTCTGCTTCCGCGACCCGCGCCTGAATTTCGGGGTGGTGAAACCAGAACTGGTCCTTGGGGATGAGCGCCGCGGGAACGAGCTCGAAGGTTCCGCGAGGCGTCTTCTCGATGATCACGAAGTTGGTCTCCTCATCCAGCCCGAGTTCGCGGCGCACCTCTTCGGGAAGAGTACCACGGCCGCACCTGTCAATCGTCATGAACGCCATCAGCCTGCTCCGGGAGTGCGGGGATCCATAGGAATGTATCCCGGCTGAGCGCGAGTGTCAGTGGCCGTTCGTCCACGAAGCACGAAAACCCCGCCGACTCAGCGTCGGCGGGGCATCGGATAGAGCGTGCTGTCGCGGGGATCAGCCGAGGGCGGCGATCTTCGCGTTCAGGCGGCTCTTGGCGCGCGCGGCCTTGTTGGGATGGATGATCCGCTTGCGGGCGGCGCGGTCCAGAAGCGAGGCGGCCTCGCGAAACGCGGTGGCACCCGTCTCGGCGTCGCTGGCGCTGCGCACCTTCTTGAGCGCGGTGCGCATCTTGGAGCGGAACTGGCGGTTGCGCTCGGCGCGGGCGGCGCTGGTCCGCATCCTCTTTTCGGCGGACTTTACGTTCGGCAAGGCTGATTCTCCAACTGGATCGGCACCCGCAGGCACCGTTTTTCGGTTTTGTCCAAAAAACAGGAAGCCGGAATCTACCCCCACCGCCCGCACCTGTCAACCCCGGCCGCACCCGCGTTTTGACAAGCATCCGGGCGCCCTTTAGGTTGCCCGTCCATGGGAACTTTCAACCTCGAAGCCGTACTCCTGGCCCTTCCCGTCCTGCTGCTCTCCCTGACCGCGCACGAGTTCGGACACGCGTGGGTGGCGCTCAAGCAGGGCGACGACACGGCATACATGCTGGGCCGGGTGAGCATGAACCCCATGGCCCACCTGGACTGGATCGGCACCATCCTGTTCCCCGCCATGGCCATCGGCTCGGGGATGCCGCTGCTGGGCTGGGCCAAGCCGGTGCCGGTGAACCCGCGCAAGTACAGGAACTACGTGCGCGGAGACGTTCTGGTCTCCATCGCCGGCGTGGTGATGAACGCGCTCCTGGCGGTGGGGTTCGCCCTCCTGCTGGCGGTGATCGTCCAGATGGCCCGGCGCGGGCCCCTTCCCGAGTTCGTGGAGATCTTCGCCCAGATGTGCTTCTACGGAGTGGTGGGAAACATCGGCCTGATCGTCTTCAACCTGCTCCCCATCCCTCCCCTGGACGGGTCGCACGTGATGTATCACCTGCTCCCGCCCAAACTGGGGCTGGAATACCGCAAGCTGTACCCGTACGGGATGTTCATCCTGTGGGGGCTGGTGCTCACGGGGGTGCTGCGGGTGCTGTGGCCGGTGATCGCGGGCCTCTCCAACCTGCTGCTGCC
>DASQBH010001103.1:0-4055 GCA_035635315.1 Longimicrobium sp. | reverse complement strand
GGGCGTAGGCTACTTTTCGCAGGGCGGCCCCATCATGATCGCCCTGCTGCTGGCCGCCCTTACCGTGTTCCCTTTCATGGGCGTGGGCGGGCTGGTGTACTACCTGATGCGCTACAACCACCGCGCCTGCCCGCGCTGCGGCACCTCGTGGGGCAAGCTGGGCGAGCGGGCCCGCGCCCTTTCGGCGGGGATCGCGATGAACGAGGCCGTTCCCGCCGCCGCCGAGCTTCCCGACCCCGACGTGGCCGACGCCCGCGCGCTGCGCATCGGCGCCTGGCTGATCTTTGCCTTTGCCGCCATGCTGATGATGATCGGCATGGGCGAGGGCGAGCCCGGCGCGTTCGCGTTCGGCGCGATGGCCGCGGGCGGCGGGGCGCTGCTGTGGAAGAAGGCCAACACCGCCCGCGAGGAGCGCCGCGCCGCGCTGCTGATCGGCCTGCAGCAGCCGGTGCTGCGCCTGGCCTCGCAGCGCAACGGCGTGCTTACGGTGACGGACGTGGCCGCGGCGCTCAGCTGGCCCATGCCCCGCGCCGAGAAGGTGCTCAACTCGCTTGAAGACGGCCTGCGCGTGGCCTCCAGCGTGACGGACGAAGGCGTGATCGTCTACGAGTTCCGCGAGCTGATGCACGCGCCACGGATGAACGCGGCGGAGATGGACACGCTGCTCAACCCCGGCGGCGGCCAGACCCAGGCGCAGCGCGCTTCGCTGCCGCTTCCCCAGAACGGCACGCTGAGCGCCTGACGTCCTGAAGGCCGGTTCCTTCCGATCGAGCGGTACGCACGAACGAGATCGCCCCCGCGGGCCCGGCTTTCCGGGTTCCCACGGGGGCGATTAGATTTGCGATGCCGATTCGCGCCATGCCGAATCCCGGGATGTTGCCGAACCTCTCACGCGAGCTGTCATCCTGAGGGAGCCGCGCGCAAGCCCTTCGCTTTGCTTGATCCATGGCGGCGACCGAAGGACCTTGCCAGCCGAAGCCAGGGGCTGAATCCGTGCCGACGAGCCTGCCCCACGATATCGGAAAGAAGGTCCTTCGGTCGCGCACAAGCGGCTGTGCAGGTTCAGGTTACCGCGCGGCGCTCCCTCAGGATGACTTGCCTTTGCTTTCAGGGGGTAAAGAAGGTTTTTCGACACCCTCTCAGGATGACACGCCGTTGGCGAGGTTGCTCAGCAAATCAGCGCTTCGGGCAGGGGATCACATCTCGCTCTCGGCGATGCCGGCGGCGCCGGGGGACTTGGCGCGCTTCTTGGCCTCGGCCACGCGCTCGCCCAGGTGCTCCAGGCTGGTCCAGCGCGCCGGGTCCACGCGGATCACGGCGGCGGACAGGCGCGTCAGGCTGAACTCGCGCTCCACCCCGGCGCGGTCTGCGGCGCGGTAGACGCCCGCGCGCACCGCGTCCTCGGGGACGTGGCGGGGGAGCGCCTGGGAAAAGCGCGCGCGGGCGATGCGGGCCAGCTCGCGCCCGTCCGCGGCGGGGCAGACGAGGACGAAGTCGTCGCCGCCCACGTGGCCCACGAAGGTGTCGGATCGTCCTTCGGCCGTGGCGGCGATGGAGCGGCCCGCCTCGCGGATCGCCTCGTCCGCCACCGCGAAGCCGAAGCGGTCGGCAAAGGGCTTGAAGTCGTCCAGGTCGAAGTAGACCACGGCGAACGGCTGCCCCTCCGCGCGCCGCCTGTCGATCTCGCGCTCGATGGCCACGCCGCCGGGAAGCCCGGTCGTGGGATTGCGGTCCAGCGCGCGCTGGGCCTGGCGCAGGAGCGCGGTAACGCGGGCCAGCAGCTCGCGCGCGTCGAAGGGCTTGGCCAGGTAGTCGTCGGCGCCGGCCTCGAAGCCGCCCAGCCGGTCCTCGATGCGCGACTCGCCGGTGAGGATGAGGACGGGGACGTGCGCCACCCGCGGGTCGTCCTTGATGGTGCGGCAGACGGTGAACCCGTCGGGCGTCCCCATCCGGTAGTCCAGGATCACCAGGTCCGGCGCCTGACGGCGCACCTCGGCCAGCGCCTCGTGCCCGTTCTCGGCAAGGCGCACCGAGTGGCCGGCGTGCTTCAGCAGCTCGCCGATCATCCGGCGAAGCGCTTCGTCGTCGTCCGCAAACAGGATTTCGCTCATCCGGCCGCCACCCAACCCGATCGCATCCGTGCCTGCTCTCCGAGTGATGATCCCGCGCCGCGTCGGCGCCGCTCTGCTGACCCTCGCGGCGTTCGTGCCGTTGGCGGCGCAGACTCCGCGTGCCGCCAATGTAGCAGTTTCCCGGCCGTCCGCCACTTCCACCCCGGCGAACGCCCGGCTGGCGGCGCGAATCGACTCCATCCTGGCCCGTCCGCAGCTGTCGCGGGCGCAGTGGGGGATCGAGGTGCGGGACGCGTCCACCGGGCAGACGCTGTACGCGCGCAACGCGTCCCGGCGCTTCATCCCCGCCTCCAACCTCAAGCTGATCATCTCCGCCACGGCGGCGCACCACCTGGACCCCGACTACCGCTTTCGCACCAGCGTGTACGCGGCGGGCACCGTGCGCGACGGCACGCTGGAGGGCGACCTGGTGCTGTACGGCCGCGGCGACCCCATGATCAGCGCGCGCTACTTTCCCAGCCGCACGGCGGTGTGGGAGATGCTGGCGGACTCGCTGCTGGCGCGCGGCATCCGGCGGGTCACGGGGGGCGTGGTGGCGGACGAGAGCTGGATGGACCGCGAGTACGTGCGGGACGACTGGGAGGCGTACGACCGGCGCTGGTGGTACGCCGCGCCGGTGGGGGCGCTGGGGATGAACGACAACTCCATCGACTTTCGCATCGAGCCGGGCCGGTCCGCTGGATCGCCTGCGCGCATCACCGGCTCGCCCGCGAGCAGCGCGTGGACGCTGGTGAACGCGTCGCGCACCGTGGCCCGCGGCCGCCCGCACACCTTCGACCTGGAGCGCGGCGGGGAGCCGGGCGTGGTGCGGGCGTACGGCAACCTGCCGCTGGGCACCGGCGCGGACACGGAGTCGTTCGCCGTCGACAACCCGGCGCGCTTTACCGGCATCGTCTTTCGCGAGGTGCTGGAGCGAAAGGGGATCGCCGTCGACCGCAACACCGTCCGCGTGGTCTCCGATCCGTCCGCCTCCACCGTGGCGAACGCGGCGCCGCTGGTGGAGTGGCGCTCGCCGCCGCTGCCGCAGGCCATCGGTCCCGTGCTGATGAACAGCCAGAACTGGTTCGCCGAGCTGCTGGTGAAGACCGTCGGACGCGAGGTGCGCGGCGAGGGGAGCTGGGGCGCGGGGTTGGCGGTGGAGCGCGAGTTCCTGACGCGCGTGGTCGGCATCGACTCCGCGGACTTCGTGCTGCGCGACGGCTCCGGCCTTTCCGCGGGGAACCAGGTGACGCCGCGGGCGCTGGTGCGGCTGCTGGACTACGTGCGCCGCACGCCGCGCCAGGCGGTCGTCCGTCGCGCGCTGCCGCTCTCCGGCGCGGAGGACGGCTCGCTGCGCAGCCGGCTGACGGACCTGCGCGGGCGGGTGGCGGCCAAGACGGGGTACATCGGCGGCGCCGATTCGCTGGCAGGGTTCGTGACCCTGCCGGACGGGCGCGAGATCATCTTCTGCATCATCGCCAACGGCGGCGGCCAGCCCTCCGCGCGGATGAAGGCCGGGATCGACGACGTGGTGCGGGCGATCGCGGCGGCATCGTGAGGGTGAACGGGTGAACGGGTGAGGCCGGCTCCACGGCTGCGCCGGGGAGGCCCTCTCCCCCGCCGTCTTCGCCGCTCGTTCCTCGCGGCTCGCGGCGACCCCTCCCCCAAACTGCGGGGGAGGGGTTGTTTGCATGCACGGTCGTTGAGGAAACGACCAACCCCGGGGGAGGGGTCGACCGCCGTTGCGAGGAACGAGCAAAAGGCCGGTCGGGGGAGAGGGCCCCGCGGAAACGCGGCGCCCGCTCCTCCGTTCACGCCTCAGTCCTGGCGGCGCAGGAAGTTGTTCACGCCGGTAAAGAAGTCGACCGGCGACTCCATCCAGGGAAAGTGGCCCACGTCCTCCATCACCCACAGCTGCGCGCCGGGGATGGCGGCGGTGAACGC
>DASQBH010001102.1:0-23394 GCA_035635315.1 Longimicrobium sp. | reverse complement strand
CGGCTCACATACGAAAAATCACGCGGAGACGTGGAGGATTTTTCCTTCCTCCACATCCTCCGCGTGATTCCTTCCCGCCGTTGCGAAAGGCTCAGCGGCCCAGCAGCGACAGGGAAAGGGAGACGCGCCAGAACGACTCGTCCAGGCCGGCCCCGTCACCGCCGCGCCAGCCGCGCTCGCCGGACAGGTCCAGCTGGGCCGCGCCGCCGCCGAACACCATGCCGATCCCCGCCGTGCCCGCGCGCTCGTCCACGAACTCGCCCGCGCCGTCGAAGCGGAAGGGGAGCTGCGCGTACCGGCCGCCCAGGCGCAGCGGCACGGGGCGGCCCAGAAAGCGCAGCGCCTCGTACTCGATGCCGCCGGTGACCTGCGTGGCGTCGCGGGCGCCGCCGGAGCTGGCCACGTCCTCGTCCGCCGCGCTCCACCCCTGCCAGCGGGCGGCCAGGGCCACCGTGGTCTGCTGCGCGATGCGGGCGCTGCCGCCGGCGTCCAGCTGCACGGGGAGCGAGTAGTCCTTGCTCGCCACCCCGGAGTCCTGCGCCGCCGCCGTCAGCGAGCCGCCGGCGGAGATGGCGGCCGACAGGCTGAGCGCGTTGCCGCGCCAGCGGGCGCCGGCGCTGAAGCCCAGCCCCTGCCACTCGTACGTGGTCCCCGTGACGCTGGGCGCGATCCCCCCGCCGGTGAAGATGCGGTAGACCGTGTCGCGCAGGGCGCCGGAGTACACGTCCACGGCCGCGCCCACGTCCAGCCGCGGAAGCAGGCGGTACCCCACCCCGCCCCGCAGCCGCGCCACGCCGCCGCTGGAGCGAAAGCGGTCCCGCACCGGCACGCGCGTGCCGGTGATCAGGATGCTGTCCTGGTTCTCCACCGCCCAGTTCTGGTCCAGCACCGAGGCGTAGCCCACCTGCGCCACCACCCGCGTGCCGATGGGGAACGCCGCCTGGATTACGGGAAAGCGGGCCGTGGAAAAGTCCTCGTCCTGGCCGCCGGCAACGCTGGAGAGCTGGTCCGCCTGAAAGGTGACCGTAAGCCCGGCGGCGGGAAGCCCCACCGCGGCCGCGGGGTTCACCAGCGACATCTGCGCGTCGGGAAGGCCCACCGGCAGGCCGCCCAGGGCGCGGGCGCGGGCGTCCACCGGCTCCAGGGGAGTGCCCAGGCCGCTGGCCGAAAGGAGCGACTGCGCCGGCGCCTGGCCGGCGGAAAGCACGGAGAGCGCCGCGGCCGCGACGGCGGCGCCCAGAGCGCGAACGAGGGTCATGGCAGCGGACGGCGTGCGGGAAGCGTGTACACGATGCGCAGCCGCGCGTCGGGATTCAGAAAGAGCACGCCGAAGGTGGGGGGCGACCCCGTCGCCGCCACCTCGCTCACCAGCGCCACGGTGCGCGGGATGGAATCGTTGGCGAGCAGCGTGTTGGTGAGGTTGGTCACCGGCAGCGCCACCACCGTGTCGGTGCTGGCGAAGACCACGTCCTGGTCCAGGAGGGTCTGCCCCAGCGGCGCCACCCGCCCCAGCTCCGGCTCTACCACCAGCCGCAGCGCCAGGGGCACCCCGTTCAGTGCCCCGAACCCTTGTGGGACGGGCGCCGGCCGCAGCAGGATGGCCACCTGGTTCAGCTGCACCTCGCTCAGCGGCACCTCGGCGCACACCTGCGGCGCCGGGCACCCCGGCACGGTCTGCTCCAGGTCCAGCGACAGCAGGGTGCGGGCGGAGCGCACGCCGCCCACGGCCACGGTCCCCGCGGGCGGGTCGGGCTGCTCCGGCGTGTAGATCGTCGTCCGCTGCGCGCCGACGCCGGCCGTGAAGACGAGGGTGGTGTCGGGAATGGCGCTGTCGGGCTTGACGGACAGGCGCAGCTGCGGGCTGAAGAACTCCACCCGCGCGCCCGTCTCGGCCACCGTGAGGATCACCCCGTTGGAAAGCGAGTCCGCCAGGCGCCGCACGGCGGCGGCGGGAAGGGTGACCACCAGCGAGTCGGCGCTGACGGCGCTGTAGGTGGCCTGCCCCAGCAGGGCCCCGCGGGTGCCGCCGGGCTCCGTCCACGGCTGCTCGACGGTCCCCGTGTCGACGGCGATGGTCCAGGTGGCGGAGGAGGCGTCCCAGCGCTGCGCCGCCTCCCACACCTGCAGGGTGAACGACTCGCTGGCCAGGGCCGTGGTGTCCAGCCCCACCACCAGCCGGCTGTCCTGGTAGGTGAACGCCGCGTCGGTCTTGCTCACGCCGCTGCGCAGGTACGTCACCGTGCTGGGAAAGCCGGTAAAGCGGGCCAGGGCGTGCGCGTTCAGCTCGCCCTGGTACTGGTTGGCGGCGACGAGGTACCCCGCGTCGTACGCGCTGGTGTAGCCGCTGAAGCCGCCCAGCACCTCGAAGAAGCGCGCGGCGGGAAGGATCACCTCGCGGGTGACCGCGGTCCCCCCGGAGGGGAACGGGTCCGGGCCCGAGAACGTGGGCGTCTCGTCGGAGCAGGCGGCCACCGCCACCGCCAGCGCGGCGAGCAGGGCGAACAGAGAGCGGGATCGCATCCGGTAGAAAGAACGGGTCATGCTCGTTGCGCGGGCGCCGGGGCGCCCGCAAAAGCGCGGCGGCCGGGCCGTGCCAGCCGGCCAGTGCCGCCGCGGGGTCGTCTTGTTACGCGTGGCGGAGCGTCACGTTCCGTCCACGTACACCCGGGGAAGGCGCGTGCCCAGCCCGGTGAGGATCTCGTACGAGATGGTGCCGACCTTTGCCGCCACCTCGTCCACCCCGATCGCCTCGCCGCCGTCGCGCCCGATGAGGGTCGCAACGTCGCCGGCGTGGGCCCCGGGGACCTCCGTAAGGTCCACCACCGTCATGTCCATGGAGATGCGGCCGATGATCGGCACGCGGCGCCCGTGGACCAGCGCCTGCCCCCCCGCGGGCGACAGCGTGCGGGGAAGCCCGTCCCCGTAGCCGATGGCCAGCGTTCCCCACCGCTCCGGGCGACGCGCCGTGTAGGTGGCGCCGTATCCGCACGTCCACCCCGCCGGCACGTCCTTTACCAGGGCGATGCGGGCGCGGACGGAGGCGACCGGGTGGGGCACCGCGTCCGGCCCGGCGGATCCCCCGTAGAGAAAGATCCCCGGCCGCACCACGTCGCCGCCGTAGCCGTTGCGGCGAAGGGAGGCGGCGCTGTTGGCGCTGTGGATCACCCGCCGCACCGTTCCGTCCCGCGGCGCCGGAAGGGCGTCCAGCGCCTGGAGAAAACGGCGCTGCTGCTCGTCCGTGGGGGCCAGGTCCGGCTCGTCCGCGGAATGGAAGTGCGTGAAACACCCTTCCCACTCCAAAAGGTCCGCCGCCTCCCCGTCGATCGCGGCGCCCCAGGCGGCCGCGTCGGCGTACGGGAACCCGGCGCGCCCCATCCCCGTATCGACCTCGGCGTGAAACGCCAGGCGCCGCCCCAGCGCGCGGGCCTCGGCGGCCCAGCCGCGGACGACGTCCAGGTCGGAAAGGGCCAGGGTCAGGCCGGCGCGGGCGGCGCGGGCGAGCTCGTCCGGGGGCGCGGGGGCAAAAACGACGACGCGCCCCGTCCAGCCCAGGGCGCGCAGCTCCTCCCCCTCGGCCACCGCGGAGACGCCGATGGCGAACAGCTCGCCCTCCGCGAGTTCTGCGCGCACCATCCGCAGCACCCGGGCGACGCCCAGGCCGTACGCGTTGGCCTTGAGCATGGGGACCACGGACGCATGGGGCCCCGCAGCGTCCTTGACGCGCCGCAGGTTGCGCCGCAGCGCCGCCTCGTCCACCTCTACCCAGGCCCGGGAAACCGCCGTTGACGAATCAGACACAAACCGAGTATTCTAGGCCGACCGTGAGTGGATCGCAAGCCGAAACCCGCCCCGCCGGCCATGACGGCGGCGTTCTGGACCGCGCCCTGGCGCTGGTCGAGTTCCTGCGCGCCCACTGTCCGTGGGACGCGGCGCAGACCCCCGCGTCGCTCACCCGCTACCTGCTGGAAGAGGCGCACGAGGTCGCGGGCGCCATCGCCGACGGCGACGCGGCGGCGCTGCGCGGCGAACTGGGCGACCTGCTGCTGAACGTGGCCTTCCAGGTGGTGATCGGCGAGGAAACGGGCGCCTTCAGCCGCGAAGAAGTGGTCGCCGGGCTGGAGCAAAAGATGCGCCGCCGCCACCCCCACCTGTACGGCCTGGGCGAGGCGGAGCCGTGGGAGACGATCAAGGCGCGCGAGCGGGCGCACCGGCCGGACGGCGGCATCCTGGACGAGGTGCCGCACGGGCTGGACCCCCTGCTGCGCGCCTTTCGCATCCAGGACCGCGTGGCAAAGGTCGGCTTCGACTGGCCGGACCCCCACGGCGCGTGGGAAAAGGTGCGCGAAGAGACGGAGGAGATCGGCCGCGAGCTGGACCACGCCGATCCCGACCGCCTGGAGGACGAGGTGGGCGACCTGTTCTTCGCCGCCGTGAACCTGGCGCGCCTGGCCCACGTACACCCCTCCGCCGCTCTGGCCCGCGCCAACGCCAAGTTCTCTCGCCGCTTTCGCGCGCTGGAGGCGCTGGCGGCGGAGCGCGGCGTCGTCTTCGGCGCGGCCACGCTGGAGGAGCTGGACGTGCTGTGGGACGAGGTGAAGCGCATCGAACGGGCGCCGCCGCCGGCGAAGGAGGCGCCGTGACGCGATTCCTGCATCGCCCCTTCCCCGCCCCGCCGGCGACGGCGCGCACTCCCCTTTCCCCTGGCGACCACGGATGAGCCTCAGGCAACGAATCGTCCTGACGCTGGTGGGGATCTCCGTCCTGCTCGCCATCCCCGCCGCTTACGGGCTGCTGGCGCTGAACGACGTGCACGGCATCACCCACCGGCTGGACAAGGCCGGGGTGGGCGCCACGGAAGCGCTGGGCGACCTGCGCAACAGCGTGGAGACGGCCAGCGACGCCCAGCGGCGCTACGTGGTGCTGCACCAGCTGAGCAGCGTGGTGGAGGAAGGGAATCCCGCGGACACCATCGGCCCGCGCCTGCAGGTGGACAGCGCCTCGGACGGCGCGCGGCGGGCGCTGGAGAAGCTCAGGAGCGAAGCGGCGTACGCCGGGATGGCCGCTCCGGCCGAGCAGCAGTGGTCCGCCATCGCCGCGACCATCGAGCGCGAGCGCGCGCTGCTGGCCTCCGGCGACCAGCCGGCTGCGGACTCCGTGCGCAGGACGCTGGAGGAGCAGTTCGGGCAGATGGAACCGCGACTGGACCGCATAGAGCAGGCGATCAACGCGCAGACCAGCCGCGAGGTGCAGCACGCCGAAGTAGTGGCCCGGCGCGCGGTGACGACGACGCTGACGGCGCTGGCCCTGGCGCTGGCGGCCACGCTGGTGATCGGCGTTCTGCTCACCCGCACGCTGCTGCGGCCGATCGGCGAGCTGCGGCGGGGGATGGCGACGGTGGCGGAGGGCGACTTCGAGCCGGACGTGCGCATTCCCCACGAGCGGCCGGACGAGCTGGGCGACCTGGCGCGGTCGTTCGACACCATGACGGAGCAGCTGCGCGAGCTGGACCGGCTCAAGGCGGAGTTCGTCTCCGTGGCCAGCCACGAGATCAAGACGCCGCTGAGCGTGATCCGCGGCTACGTGACGCTGCTGGCGGACGGCATCTACGGCGAGGTGAACGAGCAGCAGCACAAGACGCTGGAGGCGGTGAATGCGCAGACGGACCGGCTGGCGCGCCTGGTGCACCGGCTGCTGGACGTGAGCCGCTTCGAGGCCGGCGGCGCGCGGCTGGAGCTGCGCGAGATCGACCTGCAGTCGTTTTTCGACGAGTTGACCAGCGACTTTCGCGTGCTGGCGGTGCAGAACGGGATCGACTTTCCCGTGCGGCTGGCGGACGACCTGCCCCCGCGCATCCTGGGAGACGAGGACCGGCTGAGCGAGGTGCTGGGCAACCTGCTTTCCAACGCCTTCAAGTTCACCTCCAGCGGCGGCACCATCCGGGTGGAGGCGTGCCGCCAGGACGGCGGGGTGCAGGTGGAGGTGGAGGACACCGGGGTGGGGATCCCCGAGGAAAAGCTGCCGCGCATCTTCGAGAAGTTCTACCAGGTGGAGAACGACGTGCAGCCGCGGTCGGTGGGGAGCGGTCTGGGGCTGGCGATCGCCCGCGAGATCGTCGAGGCGCACGGGGGCACGATCGGTGCAGAAAGCCAGGAAGGGAAAGGGACGCGCTTTCGCGTCTTCCTTCCCGAGCGGCCGCCCGCGCAGGCGCCGTCCTGATCGCCCGCTTCCATGGCCGGATGAAGACCGCCAGCACGTTGTTCCTGGCCGCGCTGCTTTCCGCATGCGCGGTGTTCGCCCCCGAGAACCTGGGCCCCGACGCCGCCCGCCGCGACGGACTGTGGCGGCAGGGACACGCCGCCATGCAGCGCGACTCGTTTCGCGTGGCGATGGCGGCGTTCCAGCGCCTGGCGGCGGAGCACCCGCGCAGCGACTTTGGCCGCGAGGCGCTGTTCTACCTGGGGACGCTGTACCTGGAGCCGTCGAACCCCGCGTACGACGCGGGGCTGGCGGTGCAGAACCTTGAGATGTACGTGGCCACCGACACGGAGCGCGGCAACGCGACGCGGCGTCCGGAAGCGGAGACCCTGCTGGGCCTTTCGCGCCAGCTGGCGCTGCCGTGCGAGCAGCGGACGGGAAGCCTTCGCTGCGACCCGCAGGTGGTCACCCGGCCGGGGGGAAGCGACACGGTGGTGGTGCGGCAGGGGAGCGACCAGAGCGCCGAGGTGAGCCGCCTGCGCCGCGAGCTGGCGGAGCGCGACGGCACCATCCGCGAGCTGCGCGAGGAGTTGCAGCGCATCCGGAACACGCTGGCGCCCCGGCCGGACTAGGAGCGCGGTACGACGGTCCGGGGTACGAGGGTACGGAAGACGTATCACGCAGAGGACGCGGATGAGCGCTTCATCCGCGTTCTTTCCTTTTTCTTCTGCGGACTCTGCGCTTATACCGGCTCCAGCTAAAGAATTTGCACACAGAGCAACAGAGCCAAAGCTTTACCTCTGTTCCTCTGTGTGATACCAAAGCCGGAAAAGCACCTTTCGCTGTTTGTTTTTGCGGATTTGCGGATTCGGTGAGACCAAATCTTTTGCGGATCGGTACAAAATAAAGGAGAGGACGCAGGGGCTGAAGCAGCCTCTGCGTCCTCGTCTTTTCTTCTCTGCGGCCACTGCGTGAAACCACCGGACTCGCGATGTACGACGAAGTCAGGGGGATCCGGGCTCAGCGGGCGGCGCCGATCCGCTCCGCGCAGAAGTAGCCGGAGGCCTGCTGGTCGCCGCCGCCGCTCTGCCAGCGCCCGGCAAAGCGGCCGGCGTCGATGGCGGTGACGGTGAGCGCGGTGAAGGCACCGTCGAAGCGCGGGTCGCCGCCCCGGTTGGCGTCGGCGCCCAGGCGCAGCATGACGCTGTTCCTGCCCGCCGGCCCGCCGGGAACCGACTCCAGCACCAGCACGCCCGGCCGCGCCGCATCCGCCCGATCCACCGCCCCCGGCGCCACGGCCCCGACGGCGGCAAGGTCCACGTCCGTCCCGCCGAACAGCGGATAGCGGAACCCCGCGGCCGCGGGAACGGGCACCGGGCGCGCGCCGAACGGCTGCAGCCGCAGCGTTCCTTCGACGGAGCGTCCGGTAAAAGGACCGCGGTCGGCGACGAGCGTAAGCCGGAACGCGCCGGCCAGCGCATCCGTCCGCGCACCGGCGGCCAGCTCGCCGGCCACGGGCGCGCACGCCACCGCGGCGGGCGCGGGTGCGCGGCCGGGGCACGCCCAGCCGGCCAGCCCCAGCGCCGCCGCGAGGGCGGCGCCGGGCCACGTAAAGCGCGTCATCCTCACCGGATCCGGGTGCGCCGGCCCTGGCGGTCGATGGTGTAGCGGGGGCCGGTCCAGATGTCGTTGCCCAGGTCCAGCTTCCATCCCGGCGCGCCCTGCAGCGAGACGGTGAGCGAGTACGCGTCAGCGGCGGCCACGTTCACCGTGTACCCCATGTCCATGAGCGACCGCACCGTCAGGACGCTCAGCGGGTTGCTGCCGCTGTTCAGGTAGCCGGTCATCAGCTCGCGCACCAGCACCGTCTCGCGCCAGTGGCTGTTGGCCGTCCCCGGGCCGCCCGTGTTCTCCACCGGCACCTTCTGCCCGCCCGTGTACCCCGTCCCGCCGATGGCGTCGAATCCGGCGATCCCGTTCACGCCGGAGAAGTACGTGTCCACCGCGTTCGCGCCGGAGGACGGGTTCTTCAGCAGCCCCAGCTGCGACCAGAGCGTGCCGATCCCCATCACGTGCCCCATCTCGTGCAGGATTACCGCGTTCAGGCTGCCGTTGGCCTCCAGGCCGTTCATGTCGGCCTCGTCGAAGCGCATCAGGCCCATGAGGGGGAGCCCCCCCGTGCGGCGGTAGCACCACCCCGCCGAGCCCAGGATGGACCCGGGACCGTCGATCTCCTCGATCGCCGCGAAGATGACCAGGTCGTCGAAGTTCTGGTCCATGCTGGGCGAGTCGTCGCCGCACGAGCCCTCGGGAATGCCCCCGGCGATGTCGGGAAGGTCGCCGGTGACGACGCTGGCCCAGCGGGCGGCGGCGGTGGTGAACGCGGCCCGCTGCGTGGCCGTCATGGTGGAGGTGAAGCAGAGCGTCATGGCGTAGCCGGTCCCGCCCCCGCCCTGGCACCCCGTTCCGCGGAACACCACCGGCGCCGCCGTGATGCCGGCGACGCTGGCCCGGAGCGCGTTGGGTCCCGCGCTCCCCATGGTCCAGCTTTCCACCGACGCCACGCCGCTGGCGTCGGTGGTGGCCGTCGTGGTGCCGATGGTTCCCCCGCCGGCCGTGACCGCGAAGGTGACCTCCATCCCCGCCAGGGGGCTGCCGAGCCCGTCGCGCACGATCACCCGCGGGACGGAGGGCACCGCCGCCCCCACCATGGCGGCCTGGTTGTCGCCGGCGTGGAGGGCGACGGTGCCCGCGCTGGCGGCGGTCGCGTTGAACACGATCGGCGGCACGGCCGTGCCGGGAAAGGTGACGGTGAGCGAGTTGGCCCCCGAGGCGGCGCCCAGCGTCCAGCTGGTCACCGCGGCCGAGCCGTTGGCGTCGGTGGTCTGCGTGGGACCGGTGATGCTTCCGCCGCCCGCGCTGACGGAGAACTGCACCGCCACCCCGGGGACCGGGTTGTTGAACGCGTCGCGCACCAGCACCCGCGGCGCGGTGGCCACCGCGGCGGAGCGCAGCGCCGTCTGGTTGTTCCCCGCCGCGATGGTGGCGGTCACGGGCGCGCCGGCGACGGCGGTGGCGTTGAACTCCACGTTGCCCACGCTGGCGGTGGCGACCACCCGCTGCAGGCTTCCCGCGGCGGTGCCCAGCGTCCAGACGACGGTGACGTTGCCGTTGGCGCCCGTGGTGGCCGACGCGGCGGAGAGCGTGCCGCCGCCGCCTGTCACGACAAAGTTGACGGTCACCCCCGCCACCGGCGCGCCCAGCCGGTCGCGCGCGCCCACGGTCAGCGGCTGGGCGAGCGCGCTCGCCACGGCGCCCGTCTGCGCGTCGCCGCCCGCCTTCTGTACGGTGGTGGCCACCTGCACCACCTGCACCGCCGCCGCGCCCGAGGCGCTTCCCGAGGCCGCCGTGATGGAGGCCGAGCCGTTGCCCACCGCCGTCACGATGGCGCTGTCGCCGCCCGCCCCCGCCACGGTCACGGCCGCCGAGCTGGACGACCAGTTGACGGCCGCGCCGTTCATGGCCTTGCCCTTCTGGTCCGCGACGGTGGCGTGCACCACCTGCGTGGCGCCGATGGCGTTGAGCGAGACCGTGCCCGGCGTCAGCGTGACCGAGGTGGCGACGGACGGCGTGCTGCCGCCGTCCTTGCACCCCGCGGCGAGCAGGGCGAGTGCGGAGCAGAGCAGGAGCTTGCGCATGATGGGCAGACTTCGGGCAGGGTGAGCGGAGGAAGGAGCGCGCGGCCGGCAGGGCACGGCACGCGCGCGCAGTCCAGCGAACGGGGCACGCGGACGCGCGGCGCGCCCCGGCGCTCGTGGGGGCGAGGCGGACCGGTGCGGCGGGATCGTCCGTGTGGGAAATCAGGTCCGGCGGGGTCCGCGGTGCACCCGCGCGGGGGCGCGCGTGGACGGAGGCCGAACGAACAAGGATAACGGGAGCCGCGCAAACCCGCAACCGCATGCCGGAGCGCGACTTCGCGGCGGGTCCGGCGGCGTGCGGAATCCCGCCGGGACCCCTCCGGACCAGGCAGACCGGATCGGCCTGCGCGGAGCGCCGATATCAGCCCACCGTCCTCAGCAGCTCCGCGTATCGCCTCTCCTTTCCAGGCCCGGCGCGAAGGCCGGCGTGGAGCGTCCCGCATTGAACCGCGAGGTGGCGGACGGCTATCTGACCCTGGGGGCAGGACGATCGCTGCCGTTCCGGTGCAGGACCAGTCCCGTCACCGCGCCGGCCGCATCCCTGGTGAAAGTGATCCGCGCATCGATCGCCCGCACGGCGAAGGTCGTCGCCGACTCCGCGAAGATGTGGATCTTCTCCTGCCCCGTCGCCCTGCGTGAACAGGCTGCCGTTCTCCAGCGTCACCACCCGGGAAACGGAAGGCGCGAGCTGGTACTCCCCACGTACGCCCGCAGGACCTCCGGGGCGACCTGGACCTCCGGCGCCGGCGGGTGAATGAGGTCGAAGACGAGGTTCAGGTCGGTGAGCTGCGCCGCGTTGCTCAGCAGGACCACGCCCACCGCCAGCTCCGGATCAAAGGCGACCATGGTGCGAAAGCCGCCGGTGGCGCCGGTGTGGTAGACGATCCGGCGGTCGCCGTCCTTTCGTACGTACCAGTTGAGCCCCACGTCCGCGCGGGCGTTGATGGCCCGGCGCGGCTGGTGGGTGTCGCGCATGGCCCGCTCCAGGTCGGATGCGGCGGGCCCGGTGTTGGCGGCCAGAAAGGTGAGCATGTCACGCGCGTTGGAGCGCAGGCCGCCCATCCCCCCCAGCGCCACGTCCCAGGGCGGGGTAACGCCGCCCCGCGCGTTGTGCCCGTGCGTCATCCACGCGGCCATCTCCGCGTTCGGCGTGATGGCCGTCATCCCCATCCCCAGCGGCCGCAGGATGCGCTCGCGGACCAGGTCCTCGTAGCCGCGGCCAGTGACGCGCTCCAGGATGTGCCCCCAGCAGCCCCATCCCCAGGTTGGAGTACTCGAACTCCTGCCCGATGTCGCGCCGCAACGGGTGGGTGGAGAGGAACGCGTAGAGATTCTCGACGGTGTAGTCCGCGTACGGGTTCAACGAGTCCGCCGGCGCCAGTTGTCGGCGTTGCGGGCAGCCCGGAGTGGTGCGTGGACAGGTCCAGCAGCGTGATCTCACGCCCGCCGCGCGACGGCACGGCGACGCCGGCGGGGAGATGCCGGGAGACGGGGTCGTCGAGGGAGATCTCCCCCCCTCGCCACCATATCCGCCAGCAAGGTGGCGGTGAACACCTTATTCAGCGAGCCGATCTCGAACCCCGAAAGCGGCCCCAGCGGCCGCGCGCCGGGGCCCGGATCCCCGAAGGCCACGACGCGCGTGGACCCGTCGGCCTCCAGCACGCCAAGCACGATCCCCGTCGCCTGGCCGGGCCTCGATCGCAGCGCGGATGCGGGCGGTGAGCGCTTCATCGGGCGGAAAGTGCTGGGCGGCGGCGGCGACCGGACGGAACAGCAGGAGCGCGAGAGGACGAGGATGGCACCACGGACGAACGGGTTCATGGGGAGGCCGGCAGGGGTTTCGATTGAAGGGGGAACCGCAGGTTGGCGCGATGCTCTAGCATACGATGACCACACCCCGGGGTTTCACCCGCCCGCTCGGGAGGCGGAGTTCACGAGTCCGCCCCCTTCGCTTCCTCTCCTCCTGCTCAGGTCTCTGCCGATCCCGGTCCTCAGAGCTGCAGCGACGCCGCGAACGCCCGGAGCTCGGGGTTGCGGACGAATTCGCCGCTGCTGACCAGTTGGACGATGATCTCGTGCAGCTTTCGCTGGTGCGTGCGTGACAGCTGTTCCACCAGGGCGCGAACGGGCGTCTCCAGCTCCGGCGCGGCCAGGCCCGCCTCCACCCATTCCAGCAGGCAGGCCTGCAGCCGTTCCCGGAAGTGCCGGCGCACCATCGCCTCCGCGGCCCAGGGCGACGTCACGCTGTCGTACAGGTCCCCCAGAAAGCGGACGGCCTGCAGCACGTCCTCTTCGCCGCTCGCCAGGGCCCGGACGAACTGCCCGCAGGCGGCCGGAGGCAGTCCCTCCCCCTGCGGGATCTCCCCGCGGTTGTCGCGCAGCTGGTTGGCGATGCCCCGCTCGTGCATGAACATGAGCGCCACCAGCACTCCCGTGCTCGCCCCTCCCCTCGCCATCCATTCGCGGAGCTCCCGCAACACCGGCGTAACGCCGTGCGCGGCGCAGAACGAGACTAGGGCGAACTGCACGCCCAGGAAGATGCCCCCACGCTCCGCGTAGATCCGGTCCACCAGGCTGCGCAGCACCTCCTGGAGCTCCCGCACCTGCTTGTCCTGGCCCCTGCTGGCCGCCTGCTGGATGTCCTTCTGCAGCTTGGCCACAAGCCGCGACATGCGCGTGGCGTCCTCGATCATCGGCACCAGGTGCGCGCGGACGATGGTGTACAGCTCGCGCATGGCCAGCGGAAAGTCGTACCACCCCACCCACGCGTACCCGGCGATGGCGCCCTGCACCCGGTCCTTTCCCTGCCGGGTGTCGCTGCTGGCCTGCATGGCCCTGAGGTACTGCAGGCAGCGCGTGCGGAACCGCTCGTCGCCGCTCCCCAGCACGCCTTCGAACATCGCCCCGATCAGCCCCCGGTACCGGCCGTTGGCCAGGCCGGCCCAGCGGTCCGCCATGGGCACCACCACGCGCTCGTAGTCCAGCTCGCCGATGCGGCCGATGATCTGCGCGGCCAGCACGCTCAGGCTCAGGGCGTCGGGACCGGTGCGCTCGGCCAGCTCGCGCAGGCGGGGAAGGATGGCGGTGAGCACCCGGCGGTGGTGTTTCAGGAGCATTTGCCACTCCCCGTCCGGCGCGCGGCCGTCGCAGAAGTAGACCATGTCCGCCAGGGTGGCGGTGTCCTTGTCCACGCGGGCACGGCTGCGCGTGAGCAGCGTGTCGTCGGAAAGCTCCAGCCTCACCTCGCTGGGCTCCACCTCCTCGCCGTCCTCGCGCGGGCCGGCGGTGAGCTGCAGGTCGCGCCGCAGCCACAGCCGCAGGTGGCGGCGCAGCCGGTCGAAGTCCACCCAGGGAACGCCGCCGGCGTCGGGCGCGCATTGCGCCAGGGTGAGCGCAAAGCCGAACGACCATCCGTCGAAGTCGTCGTCCAGGTCGTGCAGCAGGCGCTTGCGCGTATCCCTGAACAGGATGTGGGCCTGGTCCATCCCCAGGGACGGCTCTCCCAGCCCCAGGAAGAAGTCCACGAAATCCGACACCTGCGGAGCAAAGGCGAACCGCTCCACCAGCCAGCCCCGGAACGTGCCCAGCGTGTCGAGCGATTCAGCGGCCGCGCCGCCGCGCCTGAGGTCTGACAGGTACTCGTCCAGCCGCCGCGCCTTGACCTCCGGCGGGTGGGGCGGCAGCGCGCTTCGCATCTCCCGCAGCGCGTGCACGTCGCGGAACGGCTCGGCCTCGGTGGGGGTGGCGGTGACCACCAGAAAGGCGTTGCGCTGCCGCAGGCATTCGGCCAGCTGCGTCCACCCCGCGCGGTCGGTGGTGGCCAGCGCGCGGGCCAGGTCCGGGTTTCCCCGCGACAGCCCGTAGCGAAAGATCACCACCCGGTCGCGGAACTCGTCGTGCTTCAGGGGCATGCCGCGGACGTCCACGCGCACGTGCCGCCCCACGGGATCGAAGACGAACGCGCGCCGCCGGCACAGGCCCCGCTCCCGCAGGCGCAGGGCGAGGTGGGTCGCCGCCGTCACCTTGCGCGCGCCGGCCTCGGCGGTAAGCAGCAGCACGCGCCGCTCCTCCAGCAGCCGCACCAGCGCGTCCGCCTCGGCCTCCATGCCGGAGAAGTGCACCTCCGCCCGCCGCTCCTCGATCTCCGTCACCACGCGGCCGTCGTCGGAGAAGGAGCACTGCCGCAGCCCGGCGCGCCGCCGCACCTCCGTGTAGTGGTAGACGTCGCCGTTGAAGATGGAGTGCTCGACGGAAATGTCTCTGCCGGCGATGACGTCGGTGAGGCTGGTGTCCTGTTCCTGGTCGCCCGGAGCACGGGTCTCGTCCCCGGCCGCGGGGCCCGCCGGGGAGCCGGAACCGCCGTCCGGCGTGGCCTGGGGTGGGGTGATAGGCGAAAGGGGTGGGGCGCCGGTCGAAGGCGCGAGCTCGTCCACAGACATGGGGTTCCGTCGGATCGGAGTACGGGTCGATGTCCCGGAGGCGGCGGCCGGTCCCGCCGCCTACCCGGGCGGCGATGCGGTCAGGGATACAGCCGCTGGCGAAGCTGCTGCGGGTCGGCCAGCGCGCGCAGCGCCTGCAGCCGGTCCGCCGGCGGGGACGCGTCGGTGATGGCGGTGCGCGCCTGCCGGGCGTAGTCGGCCAGCGCGGCGGAAACCTGGGAGGAATCGTTCGCCACCACCTCGGCCACCACGTGCAGCAGGCTGCCCCGCACCAGGCGGGTCTGGCCGTCGTTGCTCAGCTGCGTGAGCGTGACCAGTTCGGCGAGCACCGCGGGGAGGCCGCTGCCGCCCGGCGGCAGCACGGGCTGTGGATGCCCGTTGCCCGCGCCGATCGCGGCCGGCCCATTGGACGAGGGATGTCCCAGCAGGCCGGTCATGCCGGAGATGCCCCTTTGCAGGTCGCCCAGTTCCACGATCCCGGGGGCTTCGCGGATCAGACCACCGACCCGGTCCTTCATCTCGCGGACGTACATGTCCTGAAACTCCCGCCGCGCCGCATCGGCCCGGTCTTCCTCATCACGCCCCGCGTTCTCGCGGCGCAGGTTGCTCCGGTGGTTTTTGAGATCCTCGCCAACCTCCATCCGCGCGCGCACCACCCGTCCCTTCTCGCGAACCGCGTGGATCTCCGTGTCGGCCGCGATGGCGCCGGGGGGGAACTTTCCTCGCAGGGTGATGGAGGTGATCGCGATCCCGTAGTCGCGGGCGAAGGACTTCAGCTCGGGGAGCGTGCCAGAGACCACGGAGCTGCTGGCCGCCCGGAACGCGTGCCTCACGTCATCCCAGGGAAGCTCCGCCATCTCTTCGGTGATCACCTCGGCCACCTTGCGGCGCACCCGCGCCAGCGGATCGGTCGTGCGGCTGGCCACCAGCAGCTCCGGGTCCGCCGCGCGGTACCACAGGCTGAAGTGCAGCTCGAGGTTGTGCGGCCGCTCCGCCATCTCCACCTGCTCGGAAAAGCTCAGCGCGCGGTGCTTGGACGCATCGACGGCGAACGCGAAGTAGACGTTCGGCTTGCCCAGCAGGTAGGCGATCAGCCCCTGCCGGGGGCGCTCGGCGCCGGGTTCCAGCAGGGAGTGGAACTTCTCTCCCTCCTCGCCCACGCGCTCCAGCACCACCACGGTGTGCCCTTCCAGCGGCTCGGGCTTGTGCGGGCGGATCAGGTTCTCGTCCAGGGTCAGGTTGCTCATCGTGGTGTCACTCGCGATTGAAAGTTCGGCGGGCCGGCGGGACGTGGCGTCTTCGCGCGGCGGAGGGGGATCGCGCGCTCACTCCAGTTTGCTCCCGAGCTTGAGCGAACCCCCGGCCTTTACACCGCGGAGCTTGATGCCCTGAGAAGCCGGGGCCCCCGCCGTGCCTCGCGCGACGTTGCTGGCTTCCGCGTCGCCGCCCACTTCCACCTCCTCGGCCTCGATCAGCTGGGTGCGCGATGCGGCGGCGGGCCCCTGCGGCGCGGCCTTCCCCTGGAGCGGCCGCTCGTCCGCGCTGGGGCGAACCAGCAGGTGAGGGATGGCCTGTGGCTGGCCGTGGCGCCCGTCGATGGCCTTGCGCGCCAGGTCGAAGGCGAACGGAACGGTGCGCCCGAACGCGAGCGCGGCGTAGAACTCGGCGGAGAAGCGGATCGCGGCGGCGTCGTCGATGGGCAGCTCCATCCCCACCGTGTAGTCGACCACTTCGCTCAGCGCCTTTGCGACGGAGAGGGTGTCGCACGCGTTGAGCACCACCACGCGCACATCGCGGAAGGTGGAGAGCAGCGCGACCAGCTCATCCGCGCCCACCCGCGACCCGTCGTCGAACACCAGGCCGTTCACCCGGTCGCCGTGGCCGGCAAAGTGGACGATCTGCGGATCGTGGCGAAGGAGCGCGTGCCTCAGGTCGTCCGCTCGAACCGCCAGCTCCGCCGCGATCTCCAGCTCGTACGCGGCCCGGCCCACCCGGACCGCCTCCAGCGCGCCGCGGATCTCGTGGTCCAGGCGCAGTCCCGCGGCGCCCTCGCCGGAATCCGCGGCCATAAGCAACACCTTGACTGTACCGGGCATGGCGGTCTCGCATGTGTGGGGGTGGGGAGGAACGCCGGCACCCGCACGGGCGCCGCCGTGAACGCTGCACGCACCTCTTGTCGGATCTGCGTCCCGCATTTCGCACCGGCGCATCGGGTGGGACGCGGCGACGCCGGTGGGATCGCCATCCAGGCAGCGTTCCGCGCGACACGCCGGCGCGCATCCGCCACCTCCCCGGCACATGCACGACGGCCGTCACGGCGTGAACGCGCGCCATGACGGCCGTCCATTGCTCCCGGGTGCGTTCCCCGATCGATCCCTGGGCGGGGATGCCGGGGAGCCGCTGCGAAAAACGCTGGCCGAAGCCGACCTAGGGAAAAGAAGCATCGGGAGACCGGCGAGCGGCCCGGCGATACCTGCCGCGGGCGTCATCCCGGGCCAGGCAGCGAGCGATGGAATTCTTTACGCGAGCCCGCCGCGACGCATCGCCGAGGACCGTCCACCCCAGCCAACCCAGGAGCAGACATGCCCGAAAGAAAGCGCACGATGGACGTGGGCGTCATTCCGACGCCGCAGAGCTTCAACCAGCTCGGCATCCTCGTCCTGGACGGAAGCGGATCCATGGCCGAGGAGTGCGTCGGAAAGATCTCCAAGGCCCAGGCCGTCAACGGCGCCGTGCGCGAGATGCTCACCCGGTTCAGCGTCTCGCGCTACCGGCGGAACTTCGCCTTCGCCGTCGTGACCTTCGACGAGCAGGCGAGCGTCCACACCCCCGTCACCCCCGCCGAGCAGATCGACGACAACGCCGACTACGATCCCATGCGCGGGCACGGCGGCGGCACCAGCATCGGCACGGGGCTGCACCAGGCGCGGCGGATCGCCGAGGAGTTCCTGCGCACCACCCCCGGCGACACGCCGTCCAGCGTGGTCATCGTCGTCATGTCCGACGGGCTGGACGGCGACCCCGCCGGCACCCTGCGCATGGCCGAAGAGATCAAGGGCAACCCGTCCATCACCCTCTGCACCACGTACTTCAGCGAGGTGGGGGCGGCCGAGCCCGCGGCCCAGGAGCACCTGCGCGCCCTGGCCAGCTACCCCGCCAACGGGTTCAAGACGGTCTACGACGCGGAGACCCTCCGCAAGTTCTTCATCGCCTCGGTCTCGACCGGCACCAACCTCGTCATCGCATGAGCCGGGACCCCTTACCCGGCGCCGGCACGCTCGCCTGCGCCGTCTCGGTGACCCCCAGGGACGACCCGGAGCGCAACGAGGACGCGTGCGACACCGCCTGCGTGCCCCGGACCGGGGCGCGCGGCGTGGTGGTGGCGGACGGCCTGGGGAGCTACTCGCACGCCGGGCAGGCCGCGCGGCAGGTGGTGCGCCACGCCGTGGACTGGCTGCGGGACCAGACGGAGGACTTTGGCCGCGGGGCGCTGCCCCGGCTCTTCGAGCACGTGCACGGAGAGCTGCGGGGATACGCCCGCGACGCGGCCGGCGGCGGCGATCCCGAGCCGCAGGCGTTCGGAACCACGCTGCTGGTGGGGCTCGATACGGGGCCGGAGCTGGTGGCGGCGTACGCCGGAAACGGCGCCGTCTGGCACATCCGCGGGAACTTCGAGGCGGACCCCTCCAGCGGGGTGCCCTGGAGCGCGGTGAACCTGCTGAACCCGCACAGCGTGCTCCGCGGCGGCAGGGAGGTTCTCTACAACATCGTGGACGGGGCGGAGGAGCGCGCCCCGGTGCCGGCGATCGTGTCCGTGCGCAAGGATCCGCGTTTCGGCGACATCCTCCTCCTGTGCACCGACGGGATCTACTCCGCCGACCAGGTGACGCACGGCACCGACGCCGCCGGCGCGACGTGGATCAGCGCCGAGGGCACCATGGTCGCGTTCTACCAGGCCCTGCACGAGCTCTTCGCCGGGTGGGACGGCGAGGCCGAGCTTCCGCTCCGCGACGCGCTTGGCGCCTGGCTGGCCGGCCTGCGCGACGGGGGGGCGCTGGAGGACGACGCCACCGCCGGCGTGATCGTGACCGCCGACGCGCTGCAATACCGGCGGAACGCGAGGGCGGCGGCTTCCGCTCATCCCGCGACGGGTTCGGCCCCGGGCGCGCCCGGCGGTGCCGGCGAGGAGCCCGGACCCGAAAGCGGGACGGCGGACGACGACGGGGCGCTCCGCGACGACGAGGACGCCCGCGAGAGCCTCGAAACCGGGGAGGAGGCGGGATGCATCGCGTCACCGGCATCACCAGCCTGAGCTCCGGGTTCGTGCCGGAATACGCGACCATCCAGACCCTCGAGCTGGGGGATGCGGGGTTCGAGGGCGGCGCGTTCGGCGACGTCTACGAGCTGGTGGCGGTGAACGGCGCGCCGCCGCCCTCGCCACAGATCGTGAAGGTGCTGCGGGACAACGGCTTCGACAGCGCGCGGCGGGGGTTCGAGACCATCGAGAAGCTGCAGCGGAAGATCCTGGACGACAACCGCGGACGGCAGGCGGCGCAGCAGCCCGCCATCCAGACGCTCCCCGCCCTGCGCGCGCTCCCGCAGTTCAGCTTTCGCGGGCAGATGGGAAACCAGCCGGTGTGCGGCTACTCCGCGGACCGGCTGGACACGGCGGGATACGTCCCCCTGTCGAAGATCCTGGACGCGGAAGACGAGCCCGAGCACCGGGAGCAGTACGTCGCGGAGTTCACGCTGGAGGACAGGCTGCTGCTGGCGTACGAGTTGGCGGAGGGGATGCAGGCGCTCCAGAAGCTCTCGTACATCCACGGCGACATCAACCCGCCCAACCTGTTCGTGAGCCTGGGGGGGTGCCACGTGGCCCTGATCGACTTCGACAGCGGCGCCGTGACGGACGATCCGGCCGAGACGCCCACGACGTTCGGCAAACGGACGCACGGGGAGTGGGTGGCCCCGGAGATCATGGACCAGCTCCTGGTCCAGCACGGCGGCGGGCCGCTGGTGGTGAAGGTGGACCGCTACACGGACGACTGGGCGGTGACGGTGGGAATCCACTACCTGCTCTTTCTGTGCGGGCCGTTCTTCGTCCTGCAGCGCTCCAGCAGCGCGCAGGTCCGGGACTACGTCACCCGCTTCCGCTGGCCGGCCTACGACGCGGCCGACCCGCTGTTCACGCCGGGGCTGGGGGGGAACCACGCCATCTACACCACCCTGCTGGGAGAGCTTTCCGCGCAGGTGCTCCGGCGGATGACCGAGGCGCTGAACGGAGGGGCGGTGGAGCCCGGGCGGCGTGCTACGCCCTACCAGTGGATGCTGGACCTGCGCGGCGCGCAGGACGCGCTGGAGATCCTGCTCTTTCAGGCCGACCCCGAGGTGGTCGTCGAAGGGCGCCCCGTGCGGCTCACCTGGCGGGTGGCCGGCTCGCGCTGGGCCAGCATCGACCAGGGGATCGGCGAGGTGGACGAGGCGGGAAGCTGCGACGTGGTCCCCGCCCGCAGCGGCACCTACACCCTGCTGGCCGAAGCGCGCGGCGGGGCGCGGCTGGCCGAGACCGTGTCGGTGGGCGTGGTGCCGCTTCCCCGGCTGGAGACGCTGTACGTGCCCGTACCGGAGCTGTCGCACACCCTCATTCTGCGCAACCTGCGCGTCGCCGCGCCATCCATCCGGGTCGGCACGCCGGGGGTCCGGCTCCCCGCGCCCTCCATCCGCCTGGACGCCCCCTCGCTGCGCGTCTCGCTGGACATGGATCTCTCGGTGCGGTTCGGAGGGAAGCGCGTGTTCCAGGCCCCGGCCGCCCCGCCTGGCCCGCCGGCAGCCGCGGGGGGCGGACTCCGGTCCGCGTGGGAGGTGGGGAAGTGGCTGCCACGGGTCCGCGACGCGTTCGGCCACCTGTACGATCGCCTGCAGTCGGAGCTCACCACCAGGTTCGGAGCCAGACCATGAAGCGCTTTCTCCTCTTCTGCTCGGGTGCCGGCCCCCGGCTCCTCAACGCGTCGCCCGACGACGAGACCAGGTACGTGGGCCTGGGCGCCACCGTCCTGCTGACGGCGGTCCTCGCCAGCCTCTCCGGCGGGTACGCGCTGTTCACCGTCTTTCGCTCCGTCCCGGCGGCGGCGGCGCTCGGGGTTCTCTGGGGCGTGCTCATCCTCAACTTGGACCGCGTGATCGTCTCGGGGATGCACAGGCAGAACAACGTCTGGATGGATGTCCTGTACGCGCTCCCGCGGCTGGTCCTGGCCGTCCTGCTGGCGGTCGTCATCTCGCGCCCGCTGGAGCTGAGGCTGTTCGAGCCGGAGATCGAACAGCGGATGATGGCGATGCAGATTGAGTCCCGCGGCCACGACATCGAATCGATCCGCGCCGGGGACGGAGAACGGCTGAACCAGCTTCAGCGCGAGAACGCCCGCCTGCACGCGGAGATCGAAGCCGGGCGGAGGGAGTTGCGGACGGCGGAGGAGGCGTGGATCCGGGAGAAGGAGGGCACCGCCGGCACCGGCGTCCCCGGCGCGGGACCCGTCTACCGTGAGAGGGAGAGGATCGTGGGCGAGGCGGCGAGGCGGATGAGAGAGACCGAAGCGCGCAACCTCCCCCTGATCGCGCGGAACGAGCGCGCCATCGACGCGATCCGGGCGGAGCAGGACAACCGGATTGCGCGGATGGACGCCACGCGTACGGGGGCGTACGGCGGCTTTCTGGCGCGCATGGAAGCCCTGCGGGCGCTCAAGCGGGAGAGCGAGACCCTCCACTGGGCCGGGATGTTCATCACGCTGCTCTTCATCTCGCTCCAGACCGCCCCCCTGGTGGCGACGCTCCTGTCGGCGCTGGACCCGTCGCGCGCGTACGCCGGGATGCGTGGGCAGCCGGGGACGGAGTGAATCCCGGCACGCCGGTGACGTGTCCGGCCGCCTTTGTGATCGCCTGAAATCGGGACCTCAACACGAGTTTCGGAGTCAAGCCATGAAGCGTTTTCTCCTCTTCTGCTCGGGAGCCAATACCGAGGTCCTGAAGTCGTGCCCCACCGACGAATCCAAGTACGTGGGCATCGGGGCCACCATCCTGCTGACGGCGATCCTCGCCAGCCTCTCCGGCGGGTACGCGCTGTTCACCGTCTTCGGGTCCACCCTGGCGGCGGTTCCGTTCGGGGCCTTCTGGGGTGTGGTCATCTTCAACCTGGACCGCGTGATCGTCTCGGGGATGCGCAAGCAGAAGGCGGTCTGGATCGACTTCCTGTACGCGCTCCCGCGGCTCGGCCTCTCGGTCCTGCTGGCGGTCGTCATCTCGCGCCCGCTGGAGCTGCGGCTGTTCGAGGCGGAGATCATCGAGCAATGGGAACGAACGCAGCTGCAGAAGCGCAACGCCGACAGGGACACGATCGTGGCAGGCGACGCCGCGCGGATCGCCACCCTGAACGCCGAAAAGGACACGCTGCAGGGGGAGATCGACGCCCGGTCCAGGGAGTTCCAGGCGGCGGAACAGGCCTGGATGAAGGAAAAGGAAGGCAGTGCGGGGACCGGCATCCCGGGCGAGGGGCCCGTGTTCGCGGAAAAGGAGCGGATCATGAACAACGCGGACCTTCGGCTCAAGGAGACGGAAGGCCGCAACCGGCCGCTGATCGACAAGCGCCAGCGGGAGATCGACAGCATCAAGGCTGCTCAGGATTCGCGGTTCGCGCAAACCAGCAAAGTGAGCGATCAAGCCAGCGGATTCCTGGCGCGGATAGAGGCCCTGGGCGTGCTGAAGGAGAAAAGCCGGACCATTCACTGGGCCAGCATCTTCATCACGCTGCTGTTCATCGCGCTGGAGATCGCGCCGGTAATGGTGAAGCTCCTCTCCACCTTCAACCCGTACCGGCCGTACGACGAGCTGCTGGAGCAGCGCGAGTTCGAGGTGGTGGAACTGGCGCGGCAGCAGGTCAAGGTGCGGCGGCACGCGCTGAAGGCCAGGGCGGAGCGCAAGATCGCCGGCTACGACGACGAGAAGCAGGCCGAGATGGAGCTCAGCACACAGCGCAGCCAGCTTCGCCTGAACGCCGAGCTCCAGGCGAACGAGGAGCTGATGCAGCGGATCGCCGATGCCCAGGTGGATCTCGCCGGGGTGCTGGTGGACGAGTGGAAGGCGAACGAGATGGACAAAATCGTGAACGGCCGGGGCAACTACGCTCCGGGTGTCCCCTGATCTCTTCCCGGCAAGCGGAGCAGAACAGCAAAGCCCCCGTCAGCGTAATCCGCTGCGGGGGCTTTGCTCAGGGCAGTGGGCCCGGACCGATTCGAACGGCCGATCTCACGCTTATCAGGCCCGTGGCAGCGCGATGTGTGGGCGCAAAGTACCGCATAACATAACAAGGCATTCTGAGGCGTCAGGGCGCTCTATAGCGCCCCGAAGCGCCCAATGGCGCTCGTGCGCTCGGCACCTGTTTTTTGGCACTGTTTTCCCGAGGGTGGCAGCACAGAAGTAAACTGCCAGGAATCGAACAACACCTGACACTGGAGAAGGGGGAGCGGGTTTGCTCGCACCCGCCTCCCCGGCTGAAGACGAGAGGCGAGATCAGGAGGGGAGTGCGCTCCGCCTTCCTACAAACGAGCGCTTAACCTGTATCACTGCACAGGTCGCACAGGGGCAGCCCTGGACCGTCGAGAGAGAAGCCGACCATGGGTGCGCCTTCACGCTCTGGCTTCTCCTCCTGCACCCCTGCGTCCTCCTCCACCTCTTCCCTCCCCCGCAGCGTCTGCCGCCCTGCCTCCGTCCCTATGCGGCCCAGCGCCCACGCCGCGTGCCCGCGGACTGGCGGCTCCTCGTCGTTCAGCGCAACAGGTGGCCTGGGGAGCCGGGTTTGGCTCGCGCCCGGTTCCGTGTTGCGGACTGGCGGCGAGATCAGGAGGAGCCTGCGCCGTTCTGTGATTTCGGCCGCGGATCGACTTTACGACTACCGCGGCAGCCCCACCGGCTCCGAGACGTCCGCCAGCACCTTCTCCACGCGGCGGGGGTGCTCGTCCCCCTCCTCGCGCACGACGTCGGCCTGGGCGATGACTCCCAGCAGGACGCCGTCC
>DASQBH010001101.1:0-2073 GCA_035635315.1 Longimicrobium sp. | reverse complement strand
GACTTGTGGAACTTGGACGCGCGGATCCGGAGCACGCCGGCCCGCGGATCGATGTCGTCCAGGGTCAGGCGCAGCAGCTCGCCGCGCCGCAGCCCCGCCGTGTAGAGAAGCACGAGGGCGATCCGCAGCACCGCGGGCCGGAGCGGCGAGTCGGGCGTGGGCTCCAGGCTGTCCGCCGCGGCCAGCATGCGGGCCACCTGCCCAGGTGTGACGATGACGGGATCCCGATAAGGATGCGGCCGGGAGAAGCACAGCGGGTCGGGGACGAAGCAGGTCGGATCGGTCCGTCGTCGGAACAGGCAGAACCGGCGGACGATCATCTGGCGGGCCCGCCGGGTGTTGGCGTCGAGATGCCGAAGGGTCTCGCACCAGCGGTCGAAGCCGCCCTGGTCGAGGTCGGCGCCCGGCAGCCGGGCAAGACACCGCCGCAGGGAGTCGAGCACACGCTCCTCGACGCTGAAGCCGCGTCCGAGGGCGCGCTGGTGGGCGAGCCAGGCGGCGACTGGCCGGTCCAGGATCGTCGGGGACGGGATTGTCTCGGTCATGATCGCCTCCTCATGAAACCGTCAGCGTCGGGACCGGCAGGGCGACCGTGCGGAGCATATCGACATCGATCCGCAGGTAGACGCAGGTGCTGTCCAGACTGTGATGCCCGAGCAGGTCGCCGATGGCCTTGACGCCGACACCCCGGCGCAGCAGCCGCATGGCGAAGGCATGGCGCAAACTGTATGACGAGGCGCCCTGGAGCGGCAGACCGCTTTGCCGCGCCCGCTTGTGGAAGATGTCGCCGACGCTGTAATGGGTCAGCGCTCCGGCCGGGCTGCGGGTCCGCAGGAACAGCTCCGGACGGTGGGTGCCGGGGCGTCCCTCGGTCAGGTAGCGGCGCAGCAGGCGCACCGTCCGGTCCGCCAAGGGCAGGATCAGGACCGAGTGCGTCTTGCGCTGCTCGACGCGCAGGGTTCGGCCGGTCCAGTCGATCGAGTCCAGCGTCAGGGAGACGACCTCGCAGGGGCGCAGGCCGTAATACGCCATCAGGTGGAGGATGACGTAATCGCGCCAGCCCTCGCCGTTGCTGCGGTCGACCGAGGCCAGCAGCTTGCGGACCAGCGTCCAGTCCAGGGCGCGGGGCGGCTGCTCACCGCGGTAGGTCCGCGGCGTATCAATGCGGTCGAGCCCCCGTGCCGTCTCGCCGTGGTCGCCGCAGTACCGCAGGAACGATCTCAGATGCGCGACGATGTGCTGGAGCGTCTGGCGCTTGACCTCCGTGCTCCGGAGCTGGACATAGCCCTCGACATCGGCGGCGGAAGCGGCCGACAACTAGCGGCCTTGTGGTAGCCCGCGCGCTAGAAAATCCGCCACGGTCGACCGGTGCTGCTGGATCGTCGCCCCGTCCAGTCCCCGTGCCTCGGACAGATGCCGGAGGTAGTGCCGGCACGACACGTCCACGAAGTCGGTGGGTTCGGCCGCCTTCAGCCGGCCCACGGCGGCCAGAAAGCGCGTGAAGGCCCGTTGCGTGCTCCGATCCGGCCGCGAGCCTTGCCGGGACGTGAACGCCGCGTGCAGGTCAGCCTCGCAGAAGGTTCCCCCGGGTTGGATTCCGTTGCCGTGCCCAAGGGCTTGGTCTAGCCGATACACGTGCCGGTGCGCGGATGGCCTCGAGTAGCCGACCGCCCGCAGCCATTTGGCGAAGGCCTCGAGGTCGCCGGCGAAGCGAGAACCTTCGTAGTGGCCGTGCGTCCGGGGAAACAGGTCTCGTAGCATGACGTCCTCCTGGTTCGATGGAAGGACTACGCTACGATTGGAGGTCAGTTATGTTGACTCCGTCGGGGTCAAGCCGGCGGACCGCGCCGATGCGTGCCAGCGACTCCCCATAAGTGTAAACTCAACATTAGTCGAGGATCATCAGATCCGCCTTGCCATAGCCACGCAGCAGCCGAGTGTAGCGGCCATCACCGCGCCCCAGCGCCAGATCGGCGAACAGCCGCGAGGCCCGCACGTAGAGCACCGACAGGTTTTCCCGGCAGGCCTGATTGCCGAGCGCGCACGCCAGCCAGGTTTTGCCCACTCCACAGG
>DASQBH010001100.1:0-2340 GCA_035635315.1 Longimicrobium sp. | reverse complement strand
GCAGGCGGCACCATCTACGGCTGCAGCCGCCTGGTGCGCTTCGACCACGCGGCCGACGGGCCGCGGCGCTACCGCCTGGTGATCCGCAACGCCGACACCGGCGCCAGCCACGTGGTGCACGCCGACCGCATCATCCTGGCGATGCCGCGCCGCTCGCTGGAGCTGCTGGACCAGGACAACTTCTTCTTCGGCGATCCCACCGTCGTGCACAACGTGCGGTCGGTGATCGGCGAGCCCTCGTTCAAGCTGCTGATGGGCTTTTACGAGGAGGGGCAGACGGAGCCGTGGTGGACGCGCAGGCTGGGACTCACGTCCGGGCGGTCCATCACCGACCTGCCCATGCGCCAGTGCTACTACTTCGGGACGGATCCCGAGACGCACCACTCGCTCATGCTGGCCAGCTACAACGACATGAGCACGGTGGACTTCTGGAAGCCGCTGGAGGTGCCCGACCGTGGGCGCAAGGGGCTGCACGACCTGGTGGCCGAGGCGGCGGACGAGGAGCGCTACCGCCCCACGCCCACCCCCGCCGCGTCGGTCGAGGCGCTGCTGTCCACGGAGTATCCACGGGCACCGTGGCGGCTGGTAGACCACTCGCTGGTGCAGCTGGAGGCGGTGCACGGAATCGTGATCCCCAAGCCGTACACCACCGCGTTCACCAACTGGAACGACGACCCGTACGGCGGCGGATACCACGCGTGGAAGGCGCGCTACCCCATCGGCGAGACCATGGCGTACATGCGCCAGCCGCTGCCGGGCGAAAGCGTGCACGTGTGCGGCGAGGCGTACAGCGACCAGCAGGGGTGGATCGAGGGGGCGTTCTGCGTGGCGGAGCTCATGCTGCAGCGCCACTTTGGCCTGCAGTGGCCGCGCGAGTGGCTCAGCGAGAGCTATTACCTGGGCCGCGACCCGGAGCCGCCGCACGCGCCGCTGGCCGCCGCCGCCGTGGCGCGCGCCCCGCGCCCCACCGCCGAGGCGTCCTGACCGGCGGCACCGCGCAAGGAGGTACGACGAGCCCCGCCCGGCACCGTGCCGGACGGGGCTCGTGCTTCACCCGCACACGGAATCCGTCGTCGCACGCCTGGATCCGGGCCGAATTCGCCCCCTATCGGGCCGAGTAGCGGACCCACTTTCCGCCAGCACTACCGGGCAACTCCGCGCGCTGTTATGCTCTGTTCACTGTGATCACGTCCGGGGGAGCGACATGGGTGAGCGGGATGGGACGACGGGAAGCGCAGGATGAGTGGATCGCGGTGCTCCGGCCCGCCTATGACGACGCGCGCGTCCGGCATGCGAGGATGCGATCGGATGCGTATGAGGCCGCGCGCCTCGATGCGCTCAGGCGGCGGCTGTGCGGTCCCGAGTTGTGGTTCAGCGACATCGATGCGCAGGCCTTGGCGGTGTGGAGGGAAACGTGGGCCGGCGCGCATCCCTCCGGCGCAGGCAAGTGGAACTGGCCCAAGCTGGTGGAACAGCTGCCAAGGCGTGCCGCCGTGCTCCCGATCGCGATCTGGTACGGCAATGACCTGTGTGGCATGGCGCTGGGGCACGCCTCTCGAGCGCGGCTCAACCGGTCACGGCACACCGTCACCCTTACGCACGTCGAGCGGCGGCCGGAACCGCCGCGCGTATCCGTTCGCGGGCAGCTCGCCGAACTCGCGATCATGGCCGCGGAAGAATATGGAAAGGCAGTCGGGGCGCGCAGGCTGCGGTTGCTGAACCCGGATGGCAACCCGCTCTCCCACTATGCGGGACTAGGATTCGAAACTGTCTGGAACGCCGGGGTTCCAGTCTTTTGCCAAAAGGAGTTGTTCCGATGACAACACAAGAGATCGTCGCACCTCCGCTACCCAGGCGCCGGGGCATCCGTGCCTTCTTCAAGAACCTCCTCTACTGGGTGCTGGACATTGACGACATCACGCCCGAGGAAGCTCGCGAGCGGATGCGGAAGGGACGTGGCTTCCTGGACTCGCTGACGCCAGAACAGCTGGAATACCTGAAAACCCACGAAGGGTCCGACTACCTGGGACCGCCGATTACGAAGCGGAACCGCCACCTGTTGCTCCACCCGGAACGTCATGAGCTTTCTGGACCGGATTCGCGGTCACTATTTCGCGCGCGGATTCGTTCGTGGTCGATGGGATGGCGGCGGTACTGAGCTACGGTGAGGCCTGAGCGCCTGGGAAACCCCGGTCGCGTGCGCGGGTCCGCACGCTGCCGATTGCGCCTCCGTAACCGAACGCGCGTTGCGGAGGCGTTCTGTTCGTCCACTGCACTCCCGCACTCCCGCACTCCCGCACTCCCGCACTCCCGCACTCCCGCACTCCCGCACTCCCGCAC
>DASQBH010001099.1:0-8071 GCA_035635315.1 Longimicrobium sp. | reverse complement strand
GTGCCCTCCATCTGCAGGACCGTGGCGGAAGCCTCCAGCGAGGGACCCGTGGGCGAGCCGGAGCAGGCTGCGGCGGCAAGGGCGATGAGCAGGGCGGTGGTGATGCGAAGCGTCTTCATGCGGCCTCCGGAGAGGTGGATGGGGTAATGCGCCGAATGCGTCTCGGCGGGCAACAAAGTGCACAGGGTTGGTGCGTGCAGTCAATTAAAGCGTGTTCGTAGCCCACATGCAACCAGACACGTCATGCTCGCGCCCACCCGACCGCTGCTGGTGATGCACTCCGCGCCGGGGCTGCCGCAGGCCCTGCGCGATGCGTCGGGCGATCCGGCGCGCGTGTGGCCCATGGCCGACTGGGACGCGCTGGAGCGGGCCATGGAGCGCGTGCCGCCCACCGCCGTGGTGATCGTGGACCCGTACGCGCCCGCCGAGCCCGCGCCCTCGCCGCGGCTGGAGGCGCTGCTGGCGCAGATGCCCTCCGCCACCGTGGTGGCCGCCTTCGCGGTGACGGCGCAGACCGCGCGGCACGTGGAGATGCTGGCGCGCTGGGGAGTGGCCGACGTGATCGACCTGGGGCGCGAGGATTCGCCCGTGGCGCTGCGGCGTCGCCTGCGGATGGTGCAGGGCCGCCTGGCGGCGCGCCTGCTGGAGCGCGCCCTTCCGCGCTCCACCCCCACTCGCACCCGCGCCCTGCTCTCCGTCGCCGCCGACACGGCGGCCGTGGGGGGCGGCAGCGCCGACCTGGCGCAGGCGCTGGGCGTTACCGAGCGAACCGTGCTGCGCTGGTGCGGGCGGGCGGACCTGCCGCAGCCCCGGCGCCTGCTGGCGTGGCTGCGCATCCTGCTGGCCGCCGACATGCTGGACGATCCCGGACGGACGCTGGGGGCCGTGGCGCGCGCCTGCGGCTACTCCAGCGATACCGCGCTCCGCAACACCCTCCGCACCTTTCTGAGCGCCTCGCCCACCGAGCTGCGCGGCCAGGCCTTCCAGACCGCCGCGTCCGCCTTTGCCCGCGAGCTCTTCGAGCTTCGCGACGCCGCCCACGCCCGCGGGCGGCCGGAACGCACGTGGCTGTACTGAAGTGCGAAAGTGCGAAAGTGCGAAAGTGCGAAAGTGCGAAAGTGTGAGGGTACGATTGGGCTGACCGGCGTGACCGGCGGACGCCACGTTGTCTGATGAAACGCTCCGGAGCCGCGGCTACCGTCCGCGCAGGCGGACTTTGCGTTTTCCAGCGGCGAATTCATTCGCTCTGGAGGCGGAGTGCGTGATGCTTGCCGGAGCGAGGCTAAATCCGTCGCCGGGCACCAGCCGCCTGATGCGCTGACGTTCGGAGTCCTGAAGTCGACGCCGATTTGACCCGCGCGCGGGGCCGCGGCTATCTTCCCGGCCGATTCCTCTCGAAGTTCAGCGGCCGGCGCGGGGGAGCAATCCGCCGCGCCTTTCCGCATTCTCCTACGCACGCACGACCGATGATGCGCATTTCCACGCTGGCCGCCGCGGCCCTGCTGATCACCGCGACCCTGGCGACCACCGCCTGCGGCCAGTCGCGGGACTCCGGGACGGCCTCGCAGGCGTCGCGGCTGAGCCCCGACTCGCTGGAGAGCCGCGCCAACCGGGGCCGCATGAAGGGCTCCGACAGCGCGCAGGTCACCATCGTGGAGATCTCCGACTTCCAGTGTCCGTACTGCCGCGACTTCGCCGCCGGCACCTACAAGCAGCTCGACAGCGCGTACATCCGCACCGGGCGGGTGCGCATCCTGTACATCAACCTGCCGCTCACCTCGCACCGCGAGGCGTTCGGCGCGGCCGAGGCGGCCATGTGCGCCGGCGTGCAGGGCAAGTTCTGGGAGATGCACGACCGCCTGTTCGCCACCCAGCGCGAGTGGGGCGGCCAGGCCGACGCGCCGCGGCGGTGGGAGGGCTTTGCGCAGGACCTGCGGCTGAACATGGCCGACTGGCGCGACTGCACCGCCAACGACCGCACCGCGCCGCTCATCGTGGGCGACGCCATGCAGGCCGCCGAGGCGCGCATCAACGGCACGCCGACGTTCATCCTGAACTCGCGCAACGGCCAGAAGGCCCTGACCGGCGCCATTCCGTTCGATGAGTTCGCCCGCGAGATCGACGCCCTCCTCGCCGCCCCGGCCGCCGCGCCTCCGGCTGCCCCGCAGCAGACGCCGCCGGCGCCCGCGCAGCCGTAGACTCAGCGGCTCGACGGAGAGCTCGCCGCGGGGGCCGGCGCCCCCCTCCCCCGCAAACTGCGCGGGGGAGGGAGAACGGTGGAAATCTCGTCGCGGCGGGATCGAATTCTCCCCCTCTCCCGGCGCAGTTTGCCGGGGGAGGGGGCCGGGGGGTGGGGGACCGCGGACGCAGCCGGATGCATGGGAAGCCGCGATCGAATTCTCCCCTCTCCGTGAGGAACGAACGGGGAGGGGCCGGGGGAGGGGCACCCCAGCGGACGCAGTTCGATGTCTGGTCGCAGCGGGTTCGAAGTTCTCCCCCTCTCCCGGCGCAGTTTGCCGGGGGAGGGGCAACCGACGCAAAAAAGCCCCGCCGCCGGATGCGTCCGGCGGCGGGGCTTCGTCTTCATCGACCGATCTGCATCCAGGGGCGGATCAGTCGTCGTCGCCCTCCACGTAGGCGGAGACCAGGCGGCCCATGTCGACGTAGAGCTGGCGGGTGACCGCCTCTTCCTCGCGCAGCAGGTCCACCAGCCGGTCGTAGCGGCCCAGCATGTCCACGGGCACGTGCACCGTCTCCGCGTGGAAGGTTCCCTGGTCGGCGAACACCAGGCGCACGCGCACCGTCTGGCCGGGGGTCTGCGACATCCGTTGATCCTCTCGTTTTCCGTTCAGCGGGCCTGCCGCAGCCCGGGCAGGCTGAGCAGAAAGATCAGGGTGATCAGGATGGCCGAGATCACGCACCACTGGCACCAGGCGTGGATCACGAACGCCTCCAGGTACGTCAGGTAGGCGCTGAACGCCACCCCCACCGCCGAGAGGGCGAACAGCGCCAGCGCCACCCACCGCGCCCGCACCCACCGCGGCTGGATGCCGATGATGGAGATCGCCAGGATGGTGACGTACGCCCCTAGCCCCCAGGCGGAGACGGGGAGCCCCAGAAAGGTGGCCCAGCGCGAGGTCTGCACCTTCTCGCACCCGCCGATGGTGCACTGGATCTCGCCCAGGAACCCCAGCTTGTACATCGTCAGGTAGCTGGAGATCAGCAGCCCCGCCAGCGCCAGCAGCGCGATGGCCATGCGGGTGAGCGGCGGGCGCTCCTCCAGCTCCTCCACGGACGACAGGCCGTCGTCGTGCACCCCGGCCGCGGCCGTGCTCATCAGCCGGCGCTGTCCGCCGGGGCGGCGGCGCCCGGCGTCGCCGCCGGGGACGGCGCGGCGGAGTCCGTGCCGGCGGGCGCGGCCGCGGGGGCCTGGGCCCCGGCGCCGCCCGTCTCGGCGCGGATCAGCTCGTCCCACTCCGCGCGGGTGCCGGGCGTGTCCTGCACCCGCTTGCCGTTCACGAACAGGGTGGGCGTGCCGCTCACCCCCAGCGTGCTTCCCAGCTGGCGGCTCTCCGACACTTCCTTCTGGTACTTGTCGGAGCGCAGGCACTGCGCGAACGCGTTGCGGTCCAGCCCCGCCTGCTCCGCGTAGTCGACGAACAGGTTGACGGGATTGCTCTCCTCCGCCCAGGCCTGCTGCTGGCCGAACACGTAGTCGTGGTAGCCCCAGAACTGGTTCTGCTCGTTGGCGCAGCGGCCGGCGCGCGAGGCCAGCATGGCGTTGGGGTGGATCTCCACCAGCGGATAGTCGTACCACACGAAGCGCACCGTGCCGGCGTCGATGTGCTCCTCCAGCAGCGGCTCGGAGAAGCGGGCGAACTGGCCGCACGCCGGGCACTGGAAGTCGGCGAACTCCATGATCACCACCGGCGCGTTCGCCTGGCCCTTGCTGATGCCGGGCACGCGCTGCAGCTGCTCGGGCGTCAGCACCACCGGCTGCAGTTCGGTGGCCGCCTTGCCGCCGCCGCCCTGCGTTTGCCGGAAGAGGAAAAAGGCGCCGGCGAGGGCCACCACGCCCAGGATGACGTAGAAGGGAAGCAGCGGGTTACGCCGTGGCTTGGGCGCGGGACGGGGCACGGGTCTTCTCCGTTCTTGCGTTGCGGCGCGCGGTCGCGCAGGGTTCCGGGCGCGAAATGATAACCGCGGCGCGGCGCCCGGTGCAAGCCGCGGCCGGAACGCTCCTTGCACCCCGGGCACAGGTTTAACGCCTCTCTCACGAAACGGTTGTGCGATGGATATTCGGCTGGTGCGCGGGCGCGAGTCGCGCGTGTGGCTCTGGGTGGGACTGCTGGCGGCGGGCTCCATCGCCGTGCTGATCGGCGCCATGGTGTTCGGCGACCAGACCATGTCGGCCAAGCGGCAGGTGGGCGCCGCCGCCAACTTTGGCGCCGACCGCGGCGAGGTGCTCCCCATGCAGACCGAGGAGTTCGAGACGCTGCTCCCGCTCGACACCCGCGAGCTGGGCCGCCTGGTGCACCTGTCGGCCACGGCGGAATCCGTCGTTCGCGCCAACGCGGTGTGGGTGCGCACCCCGTCCGGCCGCCGCATCCTGGTGCGCTTCGAGCCCGATCCGCCGGAGGGCGCGCTGCGGGCGTTCGGGCCCGGCTCGCGGCTGGACGTGAACGGCTACCTGCAGCGGGTGTCGCGCGCGGAGTTCGACATGTGGGCCGACACGCTGAACGTCGTGATCCCGCGCCCCAAGCCGGGCACCAAGTTCGGCGACGTTCCCGACAGCGGCTTCGCCAAGATCGACTCGCTGTTCATCAAGGACTTCTACGTCTCCGTGCGCCCCGAGGGGCTGCGCCGGGCCCGCAGCACCGCTACGCTGCGCCCCGACACCACGCTGGTGCGCTACGACAGCGCCGCCGCCCACGCCGCGGCCGCCGACAGCGCGCGCGCAGACAGCGTCCGGGCCGCCGCGGCCGCCCGCGACAGCGCCGCCGCCGCCGATACCGCCGGGCCGTGAACTGGACTCCGGACGCGCTGGACCGCCTGGAGCGCGCCATGGCCGAGGGCGGGCGGGTGCAGCTGCGCCGCAAGGGCACCGAGATCGTGCTCGTTCCCGACCGGCTGCGCTACGACTACGGCGGCGAGGTGCTGCTGGGCCGCCACCTGGGCACCGGCGACCGCGTGGAGGTGCCGCTGGACGAGGTGGAGTGGTTCGGGGTGCTGGACTGAACGGCAGTGCGAAAGTGCGAGAGTGCGAGAGTGGTCGAGCCGTTACTCTCGCACTTTCGCACTCCCGCACTTTCGCACTTTGTCCTGGGCGTGTCCCTCCGCTGCGCTCCGGGCCGGGCTGCGCGCGCCGTAGGCAACGATACGACTGTTGCCAACGGCGCCGAGCCCCCGGCGCTCACCGGCCCCCGCGCGTTCCCGCGGCGCTCGTGCATGCGCGCCGTGTTCTCGGCCCTGCGGGCGCGCATCCCTCACGCAACCGCGCCCTTCGCGTCCTGGTTTCCATACCGAATCCGGCGAAACTGTCATTCTGAGGGAGGCGCCTCCCAAGGCTATCCTCTCGCCGGAAACCCTGGCGCCGACCGAAGAATCTCTACGCTGGGCGGCAGAATCTGTCCCTCGCATCCGTTCCGGGCGTCGCCCGGGCAGCGTTCCGCGCGAGGGGGAGATTCGGTCGCGCTGCACAGCTCCGTGTGACACCACGGCTCCAGGCGGCCGCTCAGAATGTCTGAACCGAATCCGAAAATAGAGTGCGTGACTTCCTGAGGGAGGCGCCGCAGTAAACTCGGACCTTTCCGAGAGCCCGGCGCGCCGACCGAAGGACCTCGCCAGAAGAAACGACGGGGCTGGTTTGGTGCTCTGATCCGGCCCCTGCGTGGCGGAAAGAAGGTCCTTCGGTCGCGCGCAGAACGCACCGCGAGCCGCTGGACTTGCGCGGGCGCTCCCTCAGGAAGTCACGTTTCTTTTTCCGGATTCGGTATGTTGCTTCTCCGGATCCATGGGAAATCCATCTTTCTCCCGCTCTCCGTCGTCCAATCCGGAAGCCGCCTGCGCGCCGATGCCCGCCCCCTCCGCGAGACGCGCGGCGAGGCGTAGATTCAGACCGCGCGCCGCATCGTCCACCCGTTCGAACCTCCCATGCGCTTCCGCACTCTCTTCCGCACCGCGATCGCGAGCCTCGCCGTGGCCGCCTCGGCTCCCGCCGCGGCCCAGCCGGCCTCCGCACCCCGTTCCCCAAGCGCCTCCGACGACGCGGCGCGGGTGACGGCGCTGGCGGACGAGTTCGTGCGCGCGTACGTGGCGGCGGTTCCCGAAGCGGCCGAGGTATGGGGCTTTCCGCTGGAGCGGCACGACGGCCTGAGTGACAACTCGCTCGCCGCCGCACGCGCGTGGCAGGCGCGCGAGGACGCGTGGGCCGCCCAGCTGGCGCGCATCGACGGGGCGGCGCTGCGGGGGCGGCCGGAGTGGGTGACGTTCGGCATGCTGCGCGAGCGCATCGAGGCGTCGCGCGCCGCCCGCGTCTGTCGCGCGGAACTGTGGCCGGTGAACCAGATGAGCGGCTGGCAGGCGGACTTCGCCACCCTGGCACGGCTGCAGCCCGTGGGCACGCCCGAGCTGCGCGAGCAGGCGCTGGCCCGCTGGCGCCGCATCCCCCACTACCTGCAGAACGAGATCGACAACCTGCGCGAGGGTGTGCGGCTGGGGTACACCACCCCGCGCCGCAACGTGGAGCTGGTCATCGAGCAGCTGGACGCGCTGCGCGACCTGCCGGTGGAGGAGAGCCCGTTCTTCGTCCCCGCCGAGCGCGACTCCGCGCCCGGCTTTCGCGACGCGTGGTCCGCGCTGCTGCGCGACGAGGTGATGCCGGCCGTCGCGCGCTACCGCGACTACCTGGCCGGGGAGTACCTGCCCGCCGCGCGCGAGTCGCTGGGCGTGGGCGCCCTGCCGGACGGGCGCGCGTGCTACCAGGCCAGCTTTCGCCTGTTCACCACCCTCGATCGCGCGCCGGAGGAGACGTACGCGCTGGGCGAGGCGCGGGTGGCGCGCAACCAGGCAGAGGTGGCGGAGATCGCCCGCCGCGCGTTCGGCACGGCGGACGTGGATTCCATCCTGGCGCGGCTGGCGACGGGCGGCTTTGCCAGCCGCGACGAGATGCTGGCGTTTTCCAACGATGCGCTGCGGCGCGCCCTGGCCGCGGTGCCGCGCGCCTTTCGCACCACGCCGGGCGCGGCCGTCGTCATCACGCCGCACCCCGCGTTCCTGGAGGCCACCGCCAGCGACCAGTACTTTCCCGCGGCGCAGGACGGCAGCCGGCCCGCACAGTACCGCATCAACCTGGGAAAGTCCGCCACCACCACCAGGGCGCAGGCGGAGATCACCGCCTTTCACGAGACGTATCCCGGCCACCACCTGCAGGTGAGCCTGGCCCAGCAGGCGGCGGGGGCGCACCCGGTGGCGCGGCTCATCTCCAGCGGCAGCTACCTGGAGGGGTGGGCGCGCTACGCCGAGGCGCTGGCGGAGGAGCTGGGGCTGTACACGACCGACGAGGCGCGCGTGGCGCGGCGGCTGTGGCCCGCGCGGGGGATGGTGCTGGACCCCGGCATCCACCTGTTCGGCTGGACCCGGCAGCAGGCCGTGGACTACATCACCAGCAGCGGACGGATGGGGGCGCAGGAGGCCGAGGCGCTGGTGGACCGCGTGGTGGCCTGGCCCGGGCAGCTGACGGCGTACGACACCGGCGGCCTGGAGTTCTTTGCCCTGCGCGAGCTCGCCGAGCGCGAGCTGGGCACCCGCTTCGATCTGCGCGAGTTCCACGACGTCGTCCTGCGCAACGGTGCGGTTACGCTGCCGATGCTGCGTGAGAGCGTGGAGGCGTGGATCGTGGAGCGGCGGCGGTGAGGGTGTGAGGGTGTGACGCGCGTTTCCGCGGGGCCCTCTCCCCCGCCGACTTCGCCGCTCGTTCCTCGCGGCTCGCGGCGACCCCTCCCCCAAACTACGGGGGAGGGGTGATGGGGGAATGGCAAGGGTTGTCCGAAGTGCGACCGAATTCTCCCCC
>DASQBH010001098.1:0-4174 GCA_035635315.1 Longimicrobium sp. | reverse complement strand
CCCTGCCGGTCAGCACCGCGTAGACCTTGTCGGGACGCCTGACCTCCACGTGGACGCTGGCGCTCTCGGGCACGGTGCGGCCCTCCAGCAGCCCGGCGTCCATCTGCCGCGTGGCGTCCACGGTAAAGGAGCGCGCCGAGGCCAGCCGCGTGCTCATCCGCCGCACCGCCTGCATGGCCGGGTCCGCCGAGTCCGCCCCGGCGGAGGCGGGGGCCAGGAGCGCGAAGCCACCTTCCCACGGCCACCTGTCGGCCGCGGCAAAGAGGGCCGTCCCCGCGATCACCCCCCCCGCGACAATCAGCGCCGCCCACTGCAGGGAGCGGGAGCCCAATCCTCCCCAGCCGGACGCCCTTGCTCGCGCTCGCATGTGCCCTCCTCGGTTCACCGTGACCTGTACCCGCCCCCGCGCCGACAGGCGCGGGACGGCCCGGGCCCGGGGAGCTCACCATTCCGGCGCGGCCCCGGCTCGTGAACCAAGGTTACGGCGTGGGCGGGGGGGGTGTATTGTACGGGGTTGGCAGGACGCCTGTACCGCGGCGTGCGCTCATGGTCGGCGGCTGACGGCTGCACGACGGTTGATGGATGGACGACGGAGGGCCGTCCTCGACGCGAGGGCGGCCCATCGTGCGTCAGGGGCCTTGCTTCGTCCCGGGCAGTTGAACACGACGGATACCCAATCCGGAAAAGCATCAGGTACAGAGGAACAGACAAAAGCCAGAGGAACAGAGACGAACCTATTTCCTCTGTTCCTCTGTCTGTTGTCTGTTCCTCTGTACCTTTCGCAGTTTCTTTTTACGGATCCAGCATGATATCTGGAAATGTGCCTGTCTGGAATCTCAAGGAGGCCGCTTCCCGCTTCACCTGGCGCCTGTGGCTCGTCGGCTGGTGTCGGTGCCGATGTTCAAAAAGCGAGGACCGCCTGGAGCATCGGCACCCAGCCTTTCATCCCTGCGGTGTACGGCGTGAAGGCCCCGCCATAGGGAGCATGGTTGACCTGGATCAGCTCTGCGTTGAGCCACATCCGCTCGGTGGGAAGGAAATACCACCTTGCCCCACCGCCATACTCGGAAGAATCGCGAAATTCTCCAAAGACCTGAGCCCCGCGGCCATAGAGCTGGAGCTTCCTGGGCACTACGAAATAACCCGCCGTCAGATCGAAGCCCTGGTCAAACGTGGATTCAACCGGAAGCGGTCCGTCGGCGACGAAATCGTTCAGCCAGCGCATGTAGTGCTGGCCGTTGACCGTCAGCCCGCGCCATTTGAAGCCCGCATCAATCGCCCACATCCTGTACAACGCCTCCTGGAGCGTCACCTCCGGCGCAAACGCACCCGTCGCGAAGGTAAGCACGCCGTCGGAATTGTGGAGTGCCGTGTTATCGGGAGTCGACTGATCGAGATTCGAAAAACGATCCTCGCGGGATCTCGTGAACGCGGTGCCAATTCGAACCCGCGGTGTTCTGGAGTGGAGGTAATCATCGTACATCTGGCGTGATTTGCCCGCGTATCCATAGGGCCCCAGCGGTTCCCACCATACACTTCCCGAAAGAGCCAGATTGGTATCGATCTTGTTTGCGGAGATGTTCAACGTATTGAGGCCGTTGCCGACGAACGCCAGGTAGCTCAGCCCCGCCCCGAGCTCTCCGCTCGCCCAGGCCCCCTGGGTGAAGCCGGGACGGAAGAAGTTGTCCGCCATGGTCCTGTCGATCGTATGAAAATAGGGGAAGGTGTTCACCAGTGATCGGCTGCCCGGGACCCCGGTGTAGCCTGCGGTGAGCGTAAAGGCCTTGCTGAAGCTCCAGCCGAGGTTGCCGGTGATCACGATCGAGGCGGCGCCGGCCGAGGTCCAGATCTTCAGGCTGTAGAGGAGCTTTTCGTCGAAGACGTAGCCGTTGAAGTTGAACATCTGACGATTGACCGTGATGTCGTTTCGTCTATGAACCGAACGGACGTTGCCGAGGTGATCGGTGAACGTGCTGTCGGATGAAACCGTGTTGAGATATCGGAGCTGTGTATCGTCGTTGAACTTCAGCAGAAACGGCACGCTGGCGCCCCTGGGGCTCTGCGCGATGATGATTCCGTCCGCGAACAGGCCGTCGTTGGTCTCCGGCGTATCAGCGGCTTCCGGCTGCCCGCCAGCGCGTGCCGAATCTGTCGCCGCCGGAGGGGCAGGAGACTGTCCCTCCGCAAAACGACCGCCGTGGGTCTCTGTCGTATCAGCGGCTCCTGGCTCCCCGCCGGCGCGTGCTGCATCTGTCGCCGCCGGAGGGGGAGGAGACTGTCCATGGACCGAAGGCGCGAAGAGCGTCACGCACGTCAACGCGACTGCGACCGAAAGCTTGACGCATGCGCCGGGTATCGACATTTGACTGGACATGGTGCGGCCTCTCCGCAGACTGTTCCGCGAGCCAGGTTCGAGCGAGGAGCCCCCTTTCGTCAGCAGAGGGTCACGGATTTGGCGAGGCCGGCTTCGCTGGTTTCCTTGTACTTGGAGTTCATGTCTCTTGCCGTTTCGGCCAGAGCCATCACGGTCTCGTCGAAATTGACGCGGTGCCTGGACGCGATCTCGTTGCTGGCGATCCCGTAGGCCGTCCAGGCCTTGACCGCGCCGAAAGCGCATCGCTCGATGCAGGGCACCTGCACGTAACCGGCGACCGGGTCGCACGTCATCCCCAGGTGATGCTCCAGGGCGGATTCGGCCGCGTTCTCGACGACCAGTGACGGGGCGCCGTATGCCGTAGCGGTCAGGGCCGCAGCCATCGCCGAGGCCACGCCGATCTCTGCCTGGCAACCGCCCTCGGCCGCCGACAGCGTCGCATGGTGCTTGCAAAGGTAGCCCACCGCAGCCGCGGCGAGCATGCCGTCGCGGATCTTCTGCCGGTCGATTTTCCGGACCTCCATCAGGCCGTAGACCAGCGACGGCATGACACCGGCGGAACCGCCCGTCGGCGCGGTGATGACGAGGTGTCCTCGCCCGTTCTCCTCGGAGGCCGCCAGGGCGAACGCCGACAGTGCGCCGATCCCGCGATCTGACTCGTACCTGTCGTCCAGGGCGCGCTTGTATACCGACGCGGCCTTGCTGTGCAATTTGATGGGGCCAGGGAGGACGTCGTCCTCCGGCATGGAAAGCCCCGACTTCACGGTCGCGATCATTGCGTCGATGATCTTGTCGATGAAGGCGTAGACCTCCTCCTCCGACCTGCCCGCAATCGACATCTCGTTTGCCAGCACGATCCTGGCGATCGTGGTGTTGTTGCCGTCGGCGTGCGCCCGCAGCTCCTTCATCGTGCGGAACGGGTATCTGGGCGGGTTCTTCCTCGGGGGTGTATATCCTTTCCACTCGATGAATCCACCGCCCACCGAGTAGTACTCCTGCTCGAGCAACACCTCTTCCCCGGCGAGAAGCTTGACCGTCATCGTGTTCGGGTGTTTGAAGTCGCCTTTGGTGTCATCGTAGACGACGTCCGCCAGGCTCACATTGATCGACTTGTTGCCGAGCTTCACCGGGAACACCTGACCAGGCTTGTCTCGCAGGCTGTCCAGAAACAAAGGGTCGACCGTAGCCGGCTCTTTCCCGACGAGCCCTGCGAGTGCGGCTCGTTCCGTGCCGTGGCCCTTGCCTGTCGCACTGAGGCTCCCGAACAGGTTCACCTGGAGCTTCGTAGCCCTGGCCAGCTTGTCGGCGGGCAGTTTGACGGCTCGCTGGTAGAAATCGTACGTGATGCGCATGGGACCGATCGTGTGCGAGCTGGAAGGCCCCGGGCCCACCTTGTAGAACTCGTCCACGGTCGTCAGCACCGGCCCGGCTCCCTTCTTCACGACGTTCAGGTTGCCAGACAGGGGGACCTGGGGTAAACCCTTCGGCGGTGCCGCTTTGCCCTCGGCGGTCGCCGCGGGGGCTCTTCGTTCCACGTCTGATCGCTCACAGCCGGTCATCACGGCAGTGGCCGAGATCACGGCGCTGCGCATGAGGAACTTCCTGCGGTCGAGGCCGGCCGGAACCGTGGGCACCTGGGGCGCAGGATCGAACAGATCGCTGTCATCGTCTTTTACGTCGTCTCTGTTGGACATGGCGATTCCTTAGCTCCTGGTCCGTTTAGGGAATGACGGCGCACCTGGTTCGGCCGTCCAAGCTAGGCGAGCCGTGGCGACTGGTATTGGAAGAAATTGACGCCCC
>DASQBH010001097.1:0-6262 GCA_035635315.1 Longimicrobium sp. | reverse complement strand
AGTCGTGCTGGCGCGGCACCATATACACGCGGGCGGCGCCGGTGAAGGGGAGGTTCCACAGGGTCACGTGAAGCGGCTCCGTCCCCACCTCGAAGCCGTTGCTCAGCCGCCCCTCGCGGTCGCTGGCGATCACCAGCGGCTGCGACAGCGCGGCGGAGAGGGAGAACCGCTGCCGCGCCACCTCCTTCCCCTGCGACGACAGCACCAGATCCAGCTGTCGGTTACCCCAGCGCTCGCGCGCCTGGCGGGGCGTGTACATCTCCTCGCCCTGCACGTCGTACAGCCCCATCTGCGGCCACAGCACGCCGGGGCCCAGCCGCCCCTCGCGGTCGGTGATGAAGCTGCTGGCCAGCAGGTCGCGCCCGTCCAGCTGCACGGCCGCCTCGTACACGTGTGCGGGGCGCAGCCCCTCGGCGTGCAGCGTGAGCGCCTCGCCCACGGCGAACTCCTCGCGCGGCTCGCCATCGCCGCCGCTCAGCCGCAGCCCATTCTCGACGGCGGTGTGGAAGCGTTCACCGGGGACCTCGATGCGGAAGTCCGTCACCGGGCCGGCGCCCCAGCGCACGGCGTGCTCAGTGGTGTGGATCAGGGTCACGCCCCGGTAGACCTTGAAGTAGATGTCGGGGCGCATCTCGAAGAACTCGCGGAAGTCCTCCGCCTGGGTGATGATCTCGAAGAGGCCGCGTGCGTCGGACGTCGCGGCGCCCAGCAGGTCGTCGAAGAGCAGGTCCTTGTCGTACGCCTTGATGTACAGGCCGGGGAGAGGAATCCCCGAGTCCCGTTCGGCCACGACGCCAAGGATGGTGAATCGCAGCATGGGGTGCGCTCCTGGCAGGAATGTGGTGGATGGGCGGCTCCCGCCCCGCCCGCGCGTCGTGCGGACGGGTCCGCTTTCGGCCACATTGCGTGGAGCGGGAGGATGGACCGCGGTGGGGCAGGTGGGGAACCGTCCTGGTGGGACCGGGCGGCCCTCCGATGCTCGCGGTTTGTGGGGTCGCGCCGCGGAGGGCGGCGCGCGGGTCCCCCGGCTACGCACCTTGCGGGCCCGTGCACCCGGATCCACGTCAAGACCTTATCCGACAATCATCTCGCAAGCACCTGCATCATGTACACGCGGGCACGCGCCGCCGCGGATGGGGCAGGGAAGGTGCGATGTGCGTCGGATGTGTCCCACCGCGGGGTAGAGCGAACGAGCTCGCCGCGTGAAACTCGCGAAATCCGCCGGCGGACTGCATCGCTGCCCGGGGGGATGGGAAGGAGCGTGGGGGAGTCTCGGCGGGCGTGCCGATCCCCCGGTTTTGACTGATCTGTGGGCGAACGTGAGATGAGAGGCGGCGGCATCCTGCGGGTGCCGCCGCTTTTTCGTATCCGCTCGGGAACGGCTTGAACGCAGAGTAAGCAGAGTGAAAAAGAGAGTACGCAGAGGACTGATACCGAATTTCTACATTCGGTGTGCACTCGCGCTACGATCTGTCATTTCGAAGGAGGCGCCGCGCAGAACCGGTCTTTCGCTCCAGGCTCTGGCGCCGACTGAGAAATCTACTCGCGGATGCTCGTAGCCGGTCGTCGAGTCGTAGACCCGCGGATCGCTCCTATCCACTGCACAAGCAACTCCGGAAATCGCCCGCGTGCAGGAGCACGATCACGGGTCCCGCGCCCGCGCCGCGGTCGTCGTAGAACAGCGTTCCGCCATTCACGGCGACGCGCCCGGTGTCGGCGTCGGCCGTTCCCGCACCAGGGGCGCAGAGTGCGGCAAGAAGCAGCAGCGTGGTGGAGCCGATCATTGAAGTTCCTCCGTCACATTGATTTCCGGCGCCCGGCGAGGAGGATCGAGAGCGGTGGCGGGCCCGGCCGCTCGCACGAACCAATGCAGGGGGCCCGGAGGAACGCAATCGTTTTCGGGGGAATGACGGCGAGCGGCGGCATCCCACGCAGGGTGCCGCCGCTTCCATTCTGTCGCCAGGACCAACATCAGGGCGGGTGAATCCAGGCCGAACCGGGATCATCCCCCTTCACCCCTTCACCCTCCCCGCCGCCGCTCGCCCTCCGGGAGCGACGCATGGCTCTCCAGCGCGACGCGGAGCACGCGGTCCATCATCCGCCGTACCATGCCGACGATCGGCTCGGGGTCCGCGGGGGTGCGGGCGGGGAGCGCGGTGCGCAGCAGGGCCTCCATCTCCTCCAGCAGGATGGCGTACTCGCGGCGGATCTCCTCCGCGCGAAAGCCCAGCCGTGCCCGCTGCAGCCCGTGCAGCTGCGCCAGTGTGCGCTGGATGTTCTCGCCGTCGCGCATCATCAGCGGCGCGCCGCCGGTGGTGTCGAGAATGGTGAGCGCGCGGCCGATCTCCAGCACCAGCGTCTGCGTGTGGTCCTCCAGGCGTGCCCGGTCCAGCGCGTGCGCCTGGGGAACGGCGGGGTCGCGCTGGACGCGCACGGCCCACGCCTCCACCACCCGGTCCGGGCTCTCCTCCAGCAGCCGCCCCGCCTCGCGCAGCCCCGGCACCTCGCCGGCGGCGGCGGGCCAGAACGGGTCCTCCGCGGCGGGTGCGGCGCCCTCCTCCACCTCCGCCTCCGCCGGCGCCACCGGCAGCCAGAGCGAGAACGCCGACCCCTCGCCGGGCCGGCTGCGGGCCGTGAGCTCGCCCCCCATCAGCCGGGCGAAGCGGCGGCTGATGGCCAGCCCCAGCCCCGTGCCGCCCGCCTGGCGCGTGTGCGTGTCGTCCACCTGGGTGAACGGCTCGAAGATGCGCGCCAGCTGCTCGGCGGGAATGCCGATCCCCGTGTCGCGCACCTCGATGCACGACCACGGACCCACGCCGGACGGACTGGCCTCGCCGGGCGGGTCGGCGCGCGGGGCGCAGCGCACGGTGATCTCGCCGCCGGGGCCGGTGAACTTGATGGCGTTGGACAGCAGGTTCAGCAGGATCTGCCGCACCCGGTCGGGGTCGGCCAGGTAGCCGGCGCCGGGGGGGCACGGCTCTTCGCGCAGCACCACGCCGCGCGCGTCGGCCTGCGGCATCACCATCCCCACCGCCTCGGCGGCGCTGGCGCGCAGCTCCACGCGGCGCGCGGCGAACCCCATCTCCCCCGCCTCGATCTTGGCGAAGTCCAGCACGTCGTTCACCAGCCCCAGCAGGTGCTGGCTGCTGGCGCGGATGCGGGCCAGGTAGCCGCGCTGCCCCTCGTTCAGCGCGCCCTGGATCCCCATCTCCAGCAGCTCCGCGTAGCCGATGACGGCGTTGATGGGGGTGCGGATCTCGTGGCTCATGGTCGCCAGGAACACCGACTTGGCGCGATTCGCCTCCTCCGCGGCGCCGCGGGCGGCCTGCGCCTCTTCCAGCAGCGCGGCGCGCGCCTCCTCGGCCCGCAGCTGCTCCTCGACGTCGGTGTTGGTGCCGAACCAGCGCACCACCCGCCCATCCGCGTCGCGCACGGGAAGGGCGCGGGAGAGGAAGCGGCGAAAGCCCCCGTCGCGGCCGCGCAGGGGAAAGGTGTCTTCCCACGGCTCCCCCGCCCGGACGGAGGCCGTGTACCGCTCCGTCACCCGCTCCACGTGGTCGGGGTGATGGACGGACTGCCACCCCCACCCCTGCATGTCGTGGAAGGTGGTGCCGGTGTACTCGTACCAGCGCTGGTTGTACCAGAACAGGGCGCCCTGCGGGTCCGCCATCCACGCCAGCTGGGGGATGGACTCGGCCATGGTGCGGAACTGCCGCTCGCTCTCCTCCGCCTCCCTGCGCGCGGCGCGCTCCGCCTCGAACAGCCGCGCGCGGCGCACGGCCTGCGCGCACTGCCGCGCCAGCGCCAGGGCCAGCGCCCGGTCGTCGCCGGAAAAGTCGCGCGCGGCGTGAAAGCTCAGCCCCATGGCGCCCAGCCGCTCGCCCTCCACCACCAGGGGAACGGAGAGGGAGACGGGGTAGACGACCTCCTGTCCGCTCAGCCGCGGGTACCGCCGGTTGCGCTCCTCGGGCGAGCCGACGATGACGATCTCCGCCCGGCGCACGGCCTCGGCGATGGGCACCTCGGCGGCAAGGGGAAAGCGGTTCCACCCGTCGGCGGCGGACTCGGGGTAGCCGCGCTGCTCCACCAGCTCCAGCTCCTGCCCGTCCGCGCTCAGCAGCACCATCACCCCCGCGTCGGCCCGCAGCGCGCCGATGCCGTGGTCCATCACCGCCGCCACCACCTGCGCGGGGGTCAGCGCCTCCGACAGCGCCTCGGTGACGGACTGCAGGCGGCGGGTGCGGTCGGCGGCGCGCTCCGCCCGCTGCTCGGCGCGCACCCGCTCCGACACGTCCAGCACCAGGGAGAGCTGCCCCAGCGTGTGCCCCTGCGCGTCGACGATGGCGGTGTTGTACCACTCGCAGTGCAGCACCCGTCCGTCGCGCGTCAGGTTGCGGTTGGCGGAAAAGGTCTGCCGCGCGCGCCCCTCGCGCAGGTCCGACGAGACCTGCCGCACCTGCGCGTGGTCGTCGGGGTGCACGAACGGCCACTCCGTCGCCCGCTTTCCCTTCACCTCGGCCGACGCCCAGCCGAACAGCGCCTCGGCCTCGGGGCTCCAGCGCGTGACGTGCCCCTCCCCGTCCCACTCCACGGAGGCCAGGGGGATCTGCGCGAACGCGGATTCGGAGCGGTCGGCGGCGCCTGCCGGGGGCGTGGGTCCGGACGTCTGCGTCATGGGGTGGGGGAGAGGTCTTACGAGCACCGTTGGATCGACTCTGCACGCCGAACAAGATTCGCGCCGTGCCCGTGCTCCACAAGGCGCGGCCCGGGGAAGAGCGGGCCGGGGGGAGCGTTCTCAAACCGTTCGTTTTCCGGCGGTATCCAAGGGTGACCCGTGCCGCGCCGCCGATCCACTCTCCTGATCCCTCGGCGCCGCACGCTCCCGATCCCCCGGAGAAGCCATGGTCACACGCTCCCTCGCCCTCCTCCTGTCCGCCGCGGCGCTCGCGGTGGCGGCCGCCGCGCCGGTGCGCGCGCAGACCCCGGGGTTCGAACCCGGGCCGTGCCACACCGACACGCCCGAAGGCGCCCGCTGCGGCACGGTGCGGGTGCCGGAGAACCGCGAGCGGCCGGGCCGCATGCTGGCGCTGAACGTGGTGGTGCTTCCCGCGCGGTCGGCGGCGCCGGTGCGGGAGGCGATCGCCGTCTTTGGCGGCGGGCCGGGGCAGGCGGCCACGGACATGGGATGGGCGGGCGAGAAGTTCGACGCGCTGCGGGGCGAGCGCGACATCCTGTTCGTGGACCAGCGCGGCACCGGCCGCTCCGCCCCCCTGCAGTGCCAGCTGCGCGACGAGGCCGATCCACAGTCGTACCTGGGCGACTACCTGCCGCCCGAGCGCACGGCCCGCTGCCTGGAGGAGCTCCGGCAGCGCACGGACCTCACCCGCTACGGGTACCTGGAGCTGGCGCAGGACACCGAGGCGGTGCGTACGGCGCTGGGCTATACGCGGCTCGACCTGTGGGGCGCGTCGTACGGCACCCGGGCGGCGCAGGTGTACATGCGCGCCTACCCGCGCAGCGTACGCAGCGTGGTGCTGGAGGGCGTGGTGCCGCCCGGCTTTTACCAGCCACAGGGATACGCGCAGGCCATGGAGGCGGCGCTGGTGGGGCTGGAGGACGACTGCGGGGCCGACGCCGCCTGTGCCGCGGCGTTCCCCGGCTTCGCGCGCGAGGTGCGGGCGGTGGCGGACCGGCTGGAGCGGACTCCGGGGACGGCGGAGATCCTGGATCCGGAGACGGGCGAGCGGCTGCGGCTCACCCTTACCCGCGACACGTACGCGGACCTCATCCGCCGCATGCTGTACAGCGTGGGCTCGGCGGCGCAGATCCCGTACGTGGTGCACCGCGCGTACCTGGGCGACTACCGGCCCGCGGTGCGCACCGCGCTGCAGGACCGCCGCGGCTACCAGCAGTACCTCTACTGGGGGCTCAGCCTGTCCATCACCTGCAGCGAAGACGTGCCCTTCGTCGACCGGCGGGCCGCCGCCCGCGACAACGGGCGCACCCTGCTGGGAGACTGGCGGGTGCGGCAGCAGGTGGCGGCGTGCCGCGGGTGGCCCACCTATTCCGTTCCCGCGGACTACCACCGGCCGGCTCCCTCCCCCATCCCCACCCTGCTGGTGTCCGGCGAGCTGGACCCGGTGACCCCGGCGTCCGGGGGCGAGGCGGCCGCCGCCCTGCTCCCCAACAGCCTGCACGTCGTGGTGCCTTCGGCCGCGCACAGCTACGGCGGGATGAGCGGCGGCGAATGCGTGGACTCGCT
>DASQBH010001096.1:0-2857 GCA_035635315.1 Longimicrobium sp. | reverse complement strand
CGCCAGACGTCCTTGGTGCGGGCGATGGCTTCCAGAGCGGTGGGTGCCGGTTGACGATCGGTGATCCCCGGTTGCGGACGCGCAGGCGCTTGGGACGCCGCACACGCCCCGGCCGCCGAGTCCGCGAAGGCGGACTTTGCGCACTTCCAGCGGCGAATTCATTCGCTCCCGGCGGGCGGACGGCACGGTTGCGGGCGTGCTGGTGCGTGGAACGCTGAACGCGCCCGGGCCGCCGAGTCCGCGCAGGCGGACTTCGTGAGGTTCCAGCCGCGGTTTCAACCGCCCGGGTAGAGGCCGGCGATACCGCGCCCCCGCCATCCATGCGAAACGGCCCCGGCGACGCGCTCGCCGGGGCCGTTCATCATCCGCTCACGGACGGCCGCCGCATTCACTTGCCGTGGGGCTGGTCCGGCCAGATTTCGGTGTTCCAGTCGAAGCCGGTTTCGTCCGTATACGAAATCATCAGCTTCGCGCCGTTGAAGCGCAGGGTGGCGAAGCCGTTCAGGCATTCGTTGGATTGCTTCGGCCGGCGTGCCTCCCAGTAGTGCAGCACCTTCGGCGCATTGCCCGGAAACCTGTGCACGCCGGAGACGTACTCGATCCGCTTTCCGCCGTGCCCCACGGCGCGCGCCAGGTACCCGCCGAACTTGGGGTCGCGCTCGTAGCTCAGGAACCGGTGCTCGTGGCCCCACAGCCAGCCGAAGATGCGCCCGGTGGCCACGAACTCCTCCATGGTGCGGGCGAGCCGCTCGCGGTGCTTGTGCGGCCGGCCGTCGACGGCCGAGAACATCTGGTGATGCGTGAGCAGGATGTTGCGCGACGTTCCTTCCGCCAGGCGCGCGTGCAGCCAGGGCTTCTGCTCGTGCTGCAGGTCGTGGTCGGGCACGCTGTACGCCGTGTCCAGGCCGATCAGCTTCCAGTGCTCGTTCTGCAGGGAGAAGTAGCTCGCGGGCTGCTTGCAGAACGTGAGCACCTCGCCAAAGTAGCCCGTCCCCTCGGCGTCCATCTCGTGGTTGCCGTTGAGCGCCCAGAACTTTGCCCCCGTGGGCCCATGCTTCTGCCACACGTCGATGAAGTGGCGCTGCGCCAGCTCCGGCGTGCCGGAGGGGTAGATGTCGCCCAGGTGGATCACGTGGTCGGGATTCACCCCACGGATGGCCTTGGCCACGGCAATGGCCGGCGGCTTGGCCGTGCCGAAGTCGCCCACCACCACCACGGTGGCGTTCGCGGCCAGGTCAAAGCGCAGGTCGTTCAGGTCCTTGTGCGTGCGGAAGGGGGGACGGCCCCGCTGCTTGACCCGCAGCGTGTTGATGACCAGCTCCTCCGGAACCGCCTCGGCCGCCTTGGCCGACAGGGCCTTGGGCGCGGCGTCGGCGAACTGCTCCATGGCGCTCTGCGTGAGCGCGATCAGCGGGTGATGGGAGATGTAGTCGGCGCCGGGCTTGAGCTCGTCCAGCTCGGCCGTCATCGCCATCTCGGCCGGCTCCTCCTCGCGCGCCCAGTCGCGCGCCTGCCGGAGCCGCCGGGCCAGGTCCCGGTCGGCGGCGGCCGCCGCCGCATTCGCGCCCGGTGCGGCCGCCCGCTGCTCGAGCGCGGCCTCGGTGCGCTGCATGACGCGCAGAACGGCTTCCCGGTTGGTGGTGAGCTGCTGCATTGTCCTCCGCGAGAGTGAAGGGTCAGGCGGATGCGGGCGTCACGGCGGGCAGCCCGGCCCGGCGGCCATCGCGCGCCCCCGGCTGCACCGGTTAGAGGGCCGCGGCGCCCGGATTTCGCCGCCGCCCCCTCCCCGCGCGGCGCACGATCGCAAAGCAGCCCCGGCGGGTCGTTCGCCGGGGCCACTCGCGGGGAGACGCGGCCCTATCCTTCGTCTCCCCGACCCGTCAGAACTGCACGCCCAGCTTGATGCCGACGGTGATGGGATGGTACTCCATCTCACCGGGCTCACCGCGGGAATACCTTACGGCGGCAAAGCGGCCCTCCGGCGCCAGCACCACCGCGCGGCCGTCCTTCAGGCCGTACTTCACGCCGAAGCTCACCAGGTAGCTCAGCCCCGTGCCGCGCAGGTCCAGGTCGAACTCTCCGTCGTCCATCCACATCAGCAGCTCGGGGGATATGCCGGCTTCCACGAACGGCATCACGCCCCTGCGCGGGGTGACCAGGTTGTACCCCAGGGTGAGCGGGGCGCCCAGGTAGACGATGTCCCGGTGGCGCCGCACCGTCCCGCCTTCGACGCCCGTGCGGGTGACCTGCTCCGCCCACCCCTTGTTGACCACGGAAAGGCCCAGCCGCAGCGACGTCCTGCGCTGGACCGGCACCAGGCGCGTGGCGCTGGCCGACCAGCTCACCGACTCCACCTGCCTGAGGTCCACCGAGGAGAGGGGGCCGTGCGCGATCTCGCTGTACATGGACCGCGAGCCGGTCTGGTGCAGCGAGGCCTCCACCTGGTACTGCGGATGCGACTGTCCACTGGCCGCGGGCGCGGCCGATGCGAGCAACACCAGGCTGGCTGCGGCCGCGTGCATCCGTCCGAACGAGAGTGTCGTCATGGGTGGCTCCCTGGCATCCGGGTGACCCGCCGTCGCGCGGATTCGCGACCCCAGAGAACGACTGGACGCACGCGTTCGCGACAGGCGCGCGGCGCTCATCATCCCTTCACGCACGGCCGGAACTGTACGCGCGCCGGGGAAGTAAGACGTCCGTTCCTGAAGGTCACCCTTTTCACGGAGCGGTATCGTATGAAACCCTGCCTTCGTCAGTTGTCCGCGCCCCTTGCCGTGCTGGCCGTGCTCGCCACCGCCGGACCGGCGCACGCGCAGGAGTGCGTGGGGCTGCCCGGCGGCCGCGGCGTGCTCTCGCT
>DASQBH010001095.1:0-4549 GCA_035635315.1 Longimicrobium sp. | reverse complement strand
GGTGAGGCCAAATCCGGAAAAACATCAGGTACAGAGGTACAGACAACAGCCAGAGGAACAGAGAAGAACTGGTTTTCCTCTGTTCCTCTGGCTGTTGTCTGTTCCTCTGTACCTTTCGCTGTTTGTTTTTGCGGATTCGGTATGAGGCCAATTCTTTTGCCGGCCTACACCCGCGCGACGCCTTCCGTCCCCAGGCGGCGGATGATCTCGCCCTTTACGGTGGCGAAGTCCTCGTCCGAAAGGACGGGCGTAAGCGTGGCGGTCGAAAGTGGCTCGTCCAGCTCCACCCACGACACGCATCCCTCGTAGCGCAGCGTGTCGGGAAGGGGGACGGGCTCGGCCAGGCGGTGCGCGCGCACGATGAGGGCGTGGACGAAGGGGCGGCCGCGGTAGGCGAAGCGGGCGTGCGCGGCGGGGGGCGAGAGCGGGTGCATGCCGTCCAGCCGGTCCAGCACGTCGGGGTTCTCGATGCGGAAGACGTCGTCCACCACCGCGTAGGTGCGGAAGGGGACCACCCCGCGCGGCGGCGGGGCCAGCGCATCCAGCAGGGGATGCAGGTGCTCCGCGAGGTCCGCCGGGTTCTGGTGCCAGCCGGTGGGAAAGATCCAGAACTCGCGGTGCTCCACGCCGAACTCGCCCTGCCGCTCGTGGATGCCGCCCTTGCGGATGAGGAGCGCGACGTGCCCCGTGGCCAGTGCCTCGTCCGCCACCGCCCACTCCTTGAGCGCGACGCGGCTACTTTCCCGCATCGTCCGGCGCGAACGGCAGGTCCACCACGCGCGCGACGGGCCCGTCCGCCGCGCCGACCCGCACCTCTCCGCCGGGGCCGATCTCGCGGCGCACGTATCCCATCGCCACCGTCTGGCCCAGGAGCGGGCTGAACGCCGCGCTCGCCGTCCAGCCGACCTCCTTGCCCGTCTCCGCGTTCACCAGCGGGGCGCGCGCGGCGGGGGCGGGGGCGTCGCCCAGCAGCAGGCCGCGCAGGTGGCGGTTCACGTGGCCGCGGTGGGCGATGCGGACGATGACCTCCTGCCCCGTGTAGCACCCCTTGTGGAACGAGATCGCCCGCTGCATCAGCCCGGACGATTCGTACGCCTCGGTGGGGATGGTCTCCTCCGTCAGCTCCATCCCGTAGCGCGGCCGCCCGGCCTCGATGCGCAGCGTCTCCAGCACCCCGAAGCCCACCGGCCGCGCGCCCGCGCCGCGCAGCGCCGTCCACAGCTCCGCCGCGCGCTCCGCGGGGAGAAAGACGTCGAACCCCTCCTCGCCGCCCGCCTCGCGCGTGGCCGCCACCAGCACCCGCGCCCCGCCAAAGTCCGGCTCCACGAACCCGTCCTCCTCCAGCGCGGGAACCTCCGTCCCCAGTACGCCGGACAGCAGCTCGCGCGAGCGGGGACCGTAGACGCCGATCTGGGCGACGTCGTCCGTCGCGTCCGCCCAGCGGGCGAACAGGGGCGGCACCATCTTCTTCAGGTGCTCGCGGGTCCCCTCCAGCGCCTCGCGCGCGACCTCCACCAGCACCTCGCCGTCCCCGCGCCGAAAGACGCGCACGTCGGCGATCATCCGGCCCTTGGCGGTGAGCATGGCCGCGTAGACGCCCTGCCCCGGCTGTGCCTTGAGCAGGTCGTTGGTGATCAGCCCGTGGATCATCCGCGCGGGATCCTTGCCCCACAGGCGAAATCGCGCCCGGTCACCGCGCTCGGCCATGCCCGCGGAGTCGCGGACGGCGCCGTACTCCGCCGCGCCGTCGCCAAAGTGGCGCGCCACCTGGCGCCCGGCCACCTGGCCGAACGCCGCGCCCGCCTGCTCCAGCAGCGGCCGCAACGCGCCGTGCGCCGGGGCCACCGTCGTCGTATCGCTCATCGATCGTCCCTCGTCATCCGTTCACGCCACCCGTGCAGGACAGGCCGCCGCGGGGCGGTGCCCGGGGCGGCCTGTCCGTCGGCGGTGGGGAGCGGCGGATCAGCCGCCCTGCCGGCACATCTCGCGAAGGCGGTCGTCCGCGCCCTCGTACTCCGTCACCAGGCGGCGCACCTCGGCGGTGGACGCCGCGTTGGGCAGGTCCACCTTGACCTCCTGCCCCTCGCCGCGCGGCAGGTACACCAGCGTGACCTTCCACCCCTCCACGCCGGTGGCCTTTCGCGCGACCAGGTCCACGCTGTACTCGGTGCCGTCGCACTCCAGCCGGTTCGCCAGCCGGTGCTCCTTCCACGAGGAGCTGCGGGATAGTGCCATGTGCCTCTTCGTCGCTGACAGCCGCTCGATCGACCTTCATTCACCGCCCCGAAAGTAACGCTTCGGCGGGTGCGGTGCCACCGGCGGACCTCACCAGAAGCTGATCGATGAAGGGCAGGGGCGCGCAGGGAATTTCTTCCGTGTCCTTTCCGTTGCCGCGCCAGGGGACAGGGACCCCGCCCGCAACGACTTGCCTGGCGAACACCTTCGAAACGTGTGCTCATTTTACGCCTAAACATAATAAATGAGGCGCATGTCTTGCGTCGGCCCTCCCGCACACGGGAAAAACCATTCGTTCTACCCCCCTCCGAGGAGATGCACATGCGAACCCCCTTTGGCAAAAGGGCCCGGACCACGGCTGCCCTTCTTTCCTGCTGCGCCATGGCGGCGATGGCGGGATGCCGCGACAACGACGGCCCGACCGCGGCAGACCGGAACGATGGAGAGATCACGCCGGAGCGGATCGGCCCCGTCGATCAGCGCATCGGCTCCATCGACGACTACTTTGCCGCGCTTGCGGAGGAGATCCCCGGCTTTGGCGGGTTCTACTTCGACGCGCAGGGCCGGATGGTGGTCATGCTTACCGGGGCCGGAACGCGCCAGCGTGCGGTGAGCGTTCTGACGCAGCGGGTGGGTGCGCGGCAGTTCAGCCTGCCTGGCGGGCGGCGGCGCGCCGACATCGCGAACGCCCGCATCGTCACGGCGCGCCACGACTTTCTGCAACTGCGCCGGTGGCGCCAGGCGGCGCTGGAGGGCGTGTCCGCCGTACCGGGGATGACGTACCTGGACATCAGCGAGAGCGCCAACCGGCTGGTGATCGGCGCGCGCGACGCCACGGCCGAGGCCGGGATCCGCGCGGCGCTCGAACAGGCGGGCGTGCCCGGGACGGCGGCCGAGGTCCGGCGCATCCCCGAGTTCCGGTTCGATCAGACGCTCCGCGACTCCGTGGCCACCATGCGGGGCGGCGTGCAGATCGAGAACTCCACCGGCGAAACGTGCACCCACGGGCCGGTCGCGCGCATCCAGGCCACCAGCGGCGCCTGGACGTCGGGCTTCCTTACCAACTCGCACTGCACCCGCTACATGGGCGACTCGCCCTTCAACGGGGGAACCATCTCCAACCCCTCCACGTTCTACCAGCCCACGCAGGCCTCCGGCCGGCAGATCGGGACGGAGCTGTTCGACGCCCCGTTCTGGGCGCCCCCGTCCAACCCGTACGGCTTTGGCGGCACCTGCCCCAGCAACCGCCGGTGCCGCCACAGCGACGCGGCGCTGAACGTGTACAGCAGCGGCGTGGCCTCGGCCCAGGGCGAGGTGGCCCGCACCGCCGGTCCGCCCGACACGGTGCTCATCAGCGGCTCGCCGTTCCGAATGATCGACGAACACCACTGGGGTTTCGGGGCGTACGAGGGCGAACTGCTCACCAAGGTGGGGCGCACCACGGGGCTCACGCAGGGGCTGCAGTCCGCCTCTACCTGCGCCGACATCCCCACCAACGAGCAGACGCTGAGCGGGCACTACATCACCCTGCTGTGCCAGAGCGGGTACAGCGCCGCCTCCGGCCCGGGCGACAGCGGCGCGCCCGTGTTCTTTGCCGGTCCCACGATGATGCTGTACGCCGACGAGGGGCTGCTGGCGGGGATGCACGTGGGGAGCAGCGGGGGCTTTGCCGTGTACAGCGCGCTGTACTACATCAAGAGTGAGCTGGGGACGACCACGTACGGGACGCCGACGTTCACTACCGTCTATCCCTGACGCTCCTTCAGCCGTGACCCGCGGGGGTGCCCGGACCCGGGCACCCCGCCACTCCCCACCGGACGCACGCCGATGGCCGACCATGGACGCGGGTGGATCGCGATGCTGCTGGCGGTGGCCGCCACGGCGTGCGCGGCGCGGACGGAGCCGGTTTCCGCCGGGGGCCCGTGGCTGCGCACGTTGGACGATGCCTACGCCCTGCCGCATTCCGGCTCGGTGCAGGTGACGGCCCGCTTTACCAACCACGCCGCGCGGACGCTGTACGTGGGCCACTGCGGAGGCGAGCCGCCGGGCTTTACCCTGGAAAAGCAGACCGCGGACGGCTGGACCCGGGCGTACGTGCCCTTCTGCTTCGACATCGCCGCGCCGCCCGTTTCCGTGCCTCCCGGCGGCACGTTCACCGGGACGATGACCCTGCTTCACGTCACCGCGCCCAACACCCTCTCGCCTTTCGTGGTGCCCGAGGTGGAGGGGGTGTACCGCGCCGTGTGGAAGATCCACCAGGACCTGGATTCTTCCGGGTTCGGCGGCTCGCTGGCGCCGGTGGAGATGCGGGTCT
>DASQBH010001094.1:0-2024 GCA_035635315.1 Longimicrobium sp. | reverse complement strand
CCTCGTTCCGCGCCTCGCCGCGGGCCTGCCCGGCGCGCTGCAGCAGCCCGCGCAGGGCGATGGCGTCGTCGCCCAGGCCGCGCTCCATGAGGGTGTGCGCCGTGTTCACCCACGCCTGCGCCGTCTCGGGCGCGGCCAGCTCGCGGTCCAGCCGGGCCAGCAGCGCCTCCGTCCCCAGCCGGGCGAGCGGGTTGGGCGGCGTGGGCACCCGGCGCGCCTGGCGGGTAAAGGCGGCCACGCTGTCCGGCTGCTCCCCCAGCACCGGCGCGCTGCCCACGATGATGACGGGCGTCCCCACCTGCACGTTGTGGTACAGGCGCACGGCGTTCTCGTTGGAGAGGCGGATGCACCCGTGCGACACGCGGCGGCCCAGCAGCTCGGGCTTGTCGGTGCCGTGGATGGCGATCTCGTTTCCCAGGTAGACCGCGGCCGCGCCCAGCCCGCCCTCCTGCCGCCGCTCGGGCGAGTCCAGCGGGGGGATGGGGCGCTTGTTCTCGATAAACCACCAGTCGGGGATGAACCAGGTGGGGTTCTGCTCCTTGAACTGCACGTACATCGTGCCTTCGGGCGTGGTGAACTGCCAGTCGCGCCCGCGGTCCGTCGTCAGCCGAAAGCCGGTGCCTGTGCCCACGGGGGCGCGCCAGAGCACGCGGTCGCCGTCCATGTAGCGCAGCTCGTTCACGTCCACGTCCACCACGACGTACTTCAGGTCGCGGCGCACGGGCGGCCCCTCAGCCGGCGGCGCGCTGACGCGGGGGTCTTCGACGGGTGCGGGCGCGCCGCCACCGCCGCCCACCGTGGAGCACCCCGCCAGCAGCAGGGCCGCGAGCGCGGGGGCAAGGCGCGCGAAAGGATGGAATCGCATGTCTCGGTGGATGTACATCGCTCGAATCCGGCGTGCGGCGCGCGCAAACGCGAAAACCGCTCGCCACCATGGTTTGCAACCCCTGCGCCACGCGCGAAGGAGGTGCGCTCAGGGGAACAGGATAGCGTCAGACGCACGCGAACGGTAGGTGCGACGGTGGCAGATCCGCTTCACGCTCGACCGGCCCGTCCACGTGCAGTTTTTCTCGCCCGCCGAAACGACGATCCCGCGGCCTCTCGCTCGAAGCCGCGGGATCACGCGCATCCATCCTGTCCTCACACGCCGGCAGAATCTCTATGCAGCACCGGACGCGGCGTTGGCGGGGCGGTGTTGCTCCCCTGCACTGCACGCCCGCGCTCCGGCGGCCGATGCAGGTGACGTTAGCTGCCTTACGCCGCCTCGGTGACCACGTACATCACCGTGACCGCCAGCGCGGTAAAGGTGTCGTACGCCATCCAGACGAAGCCGTTCTCGCCCCAGCCCGTGCCCCAGCTGTTCTGGATCTTGAAGGCACCGATGTCGTCGTCGTAGGCCACGATCATCATGCAGTGCGCGGCGTGCCGGTTCGTGGGCCCCTCGCCGGGCAGGTAGACCCCGTTGCCCACGTACGGCACGGGAGTCCCCCTGTAGGCCTGGAAGTCCGTGTACAGCTCCGTGGCGAACACCAGCGCGCCGCCCCGGCTCAGGATGCTCTTGATGCCGAGCAGGTTGTTGGGCTTGAAGGCGGCGACCTTTCCCACGTTGAAGGCCGCGTCAGGCGGGAGCGTGTTGCTGCCGCCGTATTCCGTCCACAGGGCGGCGCAGGACTCCGCGTCGGGCGCCTGGGCCAGCGTGGGAGTGCCGCCCGCGTCCAGGATGCTGAAGTACGGCGTGAACGGCGACCCCACGCAGGTGGACCTGCCTTCCTGCTCCATCACCTTGATGTAGATGTAGGTGGGGCTGGCCACCAGGTCGGGGGTGTCGGGCGAGTAGTCGCCGGCCCGCGCCGCGGTGAACGTGGCCAGGCCGTAGGTGCTCGCCCAGGCCGTGCAGTCGTCGAGCCGCCCCTGGGCTCCCACCGGCGGCAGGTACCTGGGGTTCACCTCGGCCCTGGGCGGGAGTGCATCCACGAGGTCGGGCTCCACCACGGGGATGGTCTCGATGAAACCGGGATCGTAGC
>DASQBH010001093.1:0-2942 GCA_035635315.1 Longimicrobium sp. | reverse complement strand
GTTGAGACTCCGCTCCAGGAGGGTCACGTTCAGCGGGCCGCTGAGGCGAAACGCGGCGGGGATGTTGTGAACGGGGCTCCCGGGCTCGAGCTGCTCGATGAACCAGAGCCGCTCCTGCGCAAAGGAGAGCGGCAGCGCCCCCGTCCGCGGCACGGGGACGATGGGCGGCGGCGGCGGCAGCCCCGCGCGCCGCAGCGCGTCCACCCGCTCCGCCCCCTCGGCCACCGTGGGCCCGTTGAAGAACTCCCGCACCGGCATCCGCACGCCGAACACCTCCTGGATGCGCCCCAGGACCACGGTGGCCAGCAGGGAGTGCCCGCCCAGCTCGAAGAAGTTGTCGCCCACCCCCACCCGCTCCAGCCCCAGCACCTCGGCCCACACCCCCGCCAGCAGCTCTTCGGTGGGGGTGCGCGGGGCGGCGAAGCGCGCCTCCGCGGGGGCCAGGTCGGGCGCGGGGAGCGCCGCGCGGTCCACCTTGCCGCCGGGGGTGAGGGGGAGCGCGTCCATGCGCACGAACGCGGCGGGCACCATGTGCTCCGGCAGGCCGCGCCGCAGGTGGGCGCGCAGCGCGTCGGCGTCCGCGCCGCCCACCGTCCAGGCCACCAGCCGCCGCTCGCCGGCCGCGTCCTCGCGCACCGCCACGGCGCAGTCGGCCCTGCGCGTCCAGGCGGCCCAGGTACTCCAGGACGGCAGTGCGGGAGCTCGCGGCCGCCGGATCCGCTTCCCCACCCGCGCCCTCACGCACGTCCGCGCTTTTCCTCCAGCGCGCCCGGTCGCCCGTGCGGTAGAGCCGCGCTCCGGGCGCGGCGGAGAACGGGTCGGGGACGAAGCGCTCGGCCGTGAGCCCGGGGCGGCCGGGGTAGCCGCGCGCCACCTGCACCCCGCCCACGTACAGCTCGCCCGGCACCGCGGCGGGCTGCGGCCGCATCCCCCCGTCCAGCACGTAGCAGCGCGCCCCGGGCACCGGCGTGCCGATCGGCACCACGCCGCCCTCGGCGACGTCGCGGTCCGCGTACGCCGCGTCCCACAGGGTCACGCCGATGGTGGCCTCGGTGGGCCCGTAGCTGCTCAGCAGGCGAACCCGGTCGCCGGCCACCCGGCGCCACGCGCGGATCCGCTCCCCGTCCACCGCCTCGCCGCCGATCACCACCAGCCGCAGCGCCGGGGGGAGCGCCGCCGGCTCCGCCCGCAGGTGCGGCAGGAACCGGCTCCACACGGCCGTGGGCAGGTCCAGCACGGTGATGCCCCCGTCCCCGCACACCTCCCAGAACGCCTGCGGCGTGTCCATGGACGCGTCCGTGCGCAGCACCAGGGTGGCGCCGGCGGTCAGCGTGGCGAAGATCTCCTCGCCGGCCGGATCGAAGCTGAGGGAGGTGAACTGGAGCACGCGGTCGCCGGGGGCGATGCCGAACTCGCGCGCGGCGTGCAGCACGTAGCCGGCGATGGAGCGGTGCTCCACCCCCACCCCCTTGGGCGTCCCCGTGCTCCCCGAGGTGTAGATGACGTACGCCAGCGTCCCCGGCCCCGCGCCGCCGTCCACATCCTCCGCGTCCTCCTCCTCTACGGCGTCCCCATCCTGCCCGTCCACGAGGACGACGGCGATCCCGGGGGGAACGGCGAGCGCGCCGCGCAGCCGCTCGTGCGTCAGCAGCACGGCGGCGCCGGAGTCCGCCATCATGAAGGCCAGCCGCTCGGCGGGATAGGCGGGGTCCAGCGGCACGTACGCGCCGCCGGCCTTGAGTACGGCCAGCAGCGCGACGATCATCTCCGGGCCGCGCTCCACGCAGAGCGCCACCCGCACGTCGGGGCCCACCCCCAGCGTGCGCAGCCGCCGGGCGAGGCGGTTGGCGCGCGCGTTCAGCCCCCCGTAGGTGAGCGACGCGTCGCCGTGGACGAGCGCCACCGCGTCGGGCGCGGCCCGGACCCGGGCCTCGAAGCGCCGGTGGATGCAGCCGCCCGCATCTGTGACCTCGTCCGCGTTCGTGCCGCTCCACGCCTCCACCACCCGGCGGCGCTCCGCCGCGTCCATCAGCTCCAGCCGGGAAAGGCGGAGCCCGGGGTCCGCGGCGGCCTGCTCCAGCACCCGGGCCAGGTGCCCCACCATGCGCTGGATGGTCGCGCGCTCGAACAGCTCCGTGCCGTACTCCAGCGACCCCCGCATCCCCTCCGGGCGCGGGGCCAGCGACAGCGTGAGGTCGAACTTGCTGAACGGCCGGTCCACGCCCAGCCTGGCGGGCCGCACCCCGGGCAGCTCCAGCCCGGGGCCGTCCGCGCTCTCCACGGAGAGCATCACCTGGAAGAGCGGAGCGTAGCTCTGGCTGCGCTCCGGCCGAAGCTCCGCCACCAGCCGCTCGAACGGCACCTCCTGGTGGTCGTACGCGCCCAGCGTGGTCTCGCGCACCCGACGCAGGGCCTCGCGGAACGGCGGGTCGCCGCTCAGCTCCGTCCGCAGCACCAGGGTGTTGGCGAAAAAGCCGATCAGCGCGTCCACCTCGCCGCGCGTGCGCCCCGCGACGGGGCTGCCGACGACGACGTCCTCGCTGCCGCTGTACTTCGAAAGCAGCGCCTGGAAGGCGGCCAGCAGCACCATGAACAGCGTGGCCCCCTCGCCACGCCCCACCCCCCGCAGCCGCTCCACCAGCTCGCCGGAGAGCGTGAAGGGCTCGCTGGCGCCGCGATGCGTCTGCACCGGGGGGCGCGGGCGGTCCGTGGGCAGCTCCAGCCGCGCGGGCGCGTCGGCCAGCCGCTCCCTCCACCACGCCAGCTGCCCGTCCAGCGCCCGGCCGCCGAGCTGCGCGCGCTCCCACACCGCGTAGTCGGCGAACTGCAGCGCGGGCTCCGCCAGCGGCGATTCCCCACCGTCGCGATACGCCGCGTACAGCGCCGACAGCTCGCGGAACAGCACTCCCATGCTCCACCCGTCGCTGACGATGTGGTGCATC
>DASQBH010001092.1:0-2456 GCA_035635315.1 Longimicrobium sp. | reverse complement strand
AGGGGGACAAGGGGACAAGGGGACAAGGGGACAAGGGGACAAGGGGACAAGGGGACAAGGGGACAAGGGAAGGGATCCGACTCGCAATCTGTGCGATCCGTATCCTCCGGAAAGCATGGCGACCCGACGGATGATCATCCGCCGGGTCGCTGTCGTTCATCGGCTCATCAAGACTCAGCCATGCCGGGAGGGGCGCCGCGCCCAGGATGACCGCGCGTGGTATCGATCAGGATCCTGTGCGAAGGAGCCGATTCCGTACCTGCTCCCGGGCCGCATCGTGCTCCACGCCCTCGCCGCGCGCGATCTGCGCTTCGGCGATGTGGATGTCTTCCAGCACAGCGCAGTCATCTGGAATGGCATCTTCATCCGTCCAAGCGGTGGATTCCGTGCTCACGTCGCCTCTATGCGTGCAGTCTCACCCGTTCACCCGTTCACCCCTTCACTCCTCGTCGTCCTCCTCCGGCACGTCGGCGAAGGCGATGCCGAAGGGGCAGATGCCGACGGTCACCGTGCGCTCCAGGGCGCCGTCCGCGGTCAGGCGGTGGACCACGCCGGGGGTCTGGCAGCTGCCGGCGTCGGCGGTGTGCAGCCGGCCCGCGAAGCCGAAGCCGATCCCGGACACGATCCCCGAGCCGGCGGGCTTGATGGGCGCGGTCAGCGGTACGCGGAAGGTGCGCGACTGCGGGTCCCACACCACGATGCCCGTGCCGTAGATGCCCACGTACAGGTCTCCGCTGGGCGACGCGGCGATGGACGACGGGAACTCGCCAAAGCCGGTGTGGTGCGACTCCTCCGTCAGCGTCTGCAGGCTCACCACCGACAGCGAGCCGTTGTTGCCGCCGAACGTGCCGCTGTTCAGCACGTACAGCCGGTTGCCGGCGATGGCTGCCGCGGAGGGGTTGATCCCCGTGAGCTGCACCGTCTTGAGCACCCGCAGGTCTTCGTCCAGCACCGTCACCGAGCCGGGGCCGGCGGGGGCGAAGTTCACCAGGTTGCCGTTCAGCACGTAGATGCGCGCGCCGTCGCTGACCACCGCCGCGGGGTAGGTGCCCACCGTCACCGACGGGCCCGCCGTGCCGCGCCGCACGTTCACCGGCGTCACGCTGTTGGTGCCCGGGTTGGCGACGACGGCCACGCTGTCGTTCACGAAGTCCGAGCCCGTGGCGCCGGAGTTGGCCGGCAGCGCCACGCGGCTCTGCACCGTGCCGGTGCGCAGGTTCACCACCGCCGCGAACGGGTAGGTGCCCATCGGCACCACCGCGTACGCGCCCTGCGCCGACACGCCGGTGGGCGTCCCCTGCGCGCCCAGGCCCACAGCGCGCACCTGCACGTCGCTGCCGCCGTCCACGGGGATGAGCGACAGCGAGTTCTCCACGCTGTTCACGGTGAGCACCAGCCGCTCGGCGATCTCGGGCTCGTTGGTCTCCCCGTCGCACGCGGCGGCGCCCAGCGGCAGGGCAAGGGCGGCCAGCGCGGCAAGCCGGCGGAAGAATCGGTTCTGCATGGGACTATCTTTCGTTCGATGTGGGGCCGGTGCGCGCCACGCGCACGTCCAGCCGAACCCGGCGTCCGGGCTCGGGAAATCCTTCGATCAGCGAATCCTTCTCGTCCAGCGCGCGGTCCACGTCCACCGCGGCCGTCATCGTCCATCCACCCACCCGCCAGTCGCGGCCGGCGCGCAGGGCCGTGCTCCAGAAGCCGGGGAGCGCGTTCACCTCCGCCGCGGCGGGATAGCGGACGCCCGTGTAGCGCGCGAACGCGTCCACCCGCCATCCCCCGCGCCGCCACTCCGCGCCCGCGGACCCGGTGTGCCGCGGCCGGTAGGCGAGCTGGATGCCGCGCACCCCCGGCTCGTCGTACGTCACCCGCGCCAGCGACCACGATCCGCTCAGCCGCACCCCGGCGTGCGGCAGGCGCACCTCCGCGCGCGTATCGATCCCCCGGCGCAGCGCGTCCACGTTCCGCGGGCTCCAGCGAAAGCGGAAGTCGGGAAGCCACAGGATCATCCCCCGCACGTCCCCCGCGTACGCCGCCGCATGCGCCGTCACCTCCGCGCCGCCGAGCAGGGTGGATGCGGACGCGCCCAGCTCCCACTCGTTCGGCACCCGCTCCGGCCGCAGGTCCGGGTTGGGCTCCACTCCGACGCCCGCGCGAAAGAACTGGTCACCCAGCGATGGCGGGCTGTAGCTGCTGCGGTTGGCCAGGTGGATGCGGACGACGCCCAGCCGCGCCCCCGCTGTCAGCGCGCGGCTCAGGTACACGTCCTCCGTAACCCCGTCGCGGTCGATGCGCCCCTCCGCGCTGAGCGTGACGCCGCCCGCTTCCGCCGCCGCGTGCCCGAACGCGCCCATGTCCGTCCGCCGCCGCGGCGCCGTCTCCGCCAGCGCACCCGCGTCCACCCGCTGCGCCGAGGCCTCGATCCCGCCGCCCCACCCGCGCAGCCAACGGGACAGGGA
>DASQBH010001091.1:0-2616 GCA_035635315.1 Longimicrobium sp. | reverse complement strand
CGTGTATCAATGCGTTAGTTAGAAGCCGCACGAGACGGCGTGCCAAGGCGGGAGGGACAGCGCACCCTGCTTCTGCAACGAGATTCCAAACGGCAGGATTCTTAAGATCTTCGGGTACCTCCCGCAGTACGCGCACAACGGTTTCAGGAACTAGGCTTGCCACGCGAACCAGATACTCACCCTCAGGCCAGGCGCGCGCACTCCAAGACCCGCTCTCCGAGTCCACCACTCGTTCGGGCGGATTACCGCAAGCCCCGGCATCCGCCAGCGGTGTGGCCCATCCGGGGTGGCTCAGCCGGCTGAAAAAGTAGCGGCGTTGCGACGGCCGAAGCAGATTTCGCTGAAGTCGGTCAATGTCTTCCAAGGTAGGTTGTTCGATAGCCAACAGAGCATCTAGTTCCGCCTGGGTAGCGAAGTACGGACCGATGCGCCCGAACAGTAGCCCGCCTAACTCCTCGAAAGCCGCGCGTACCTCGGTCGAAGAGGGGCCGGGCTCATAATAATGTACGGCGGCGGTAAACTGGCGGTGCAGGTGAAACCACAGGCTTACGCGCGGGTCTTGTGGCGGAAGTTGAAGAACCCTGGCGATTGTACCTCGGTTCTTCTCATCCGCAGCGAGGTCCTCGGTGTCCAGCGGAAGAACGGTTCCCTCTTCCGCCAGTAGGCGCCGAACGACCCCTCGAGACACTTCTCGTCCGGCGTGTGCCACCAAGTAAACAACGCCGGGTTCATCAATCCGCGACTGAAGACGCACGGCATGCTCGTATAACCCAGCGAGTTGCGGATCGAGCCGGCGGAGCTCATTAAGGACCTCACCTTGCCTGGGCGACAGGCCTTCAGGCTGGCGACGGTCCTCCTGCAAGTCACCTCGTAACGGTGGAAGTCCCTCGCTCACGCTTGCGGTCCTCCTTGAGCCGCGTTCTCATCCAGCCGAAGCAGTATTGCGCCCGGTGGGAGCATCTTCGCCGCCTGATGGATCTTGGAGTCAGGCGCGCTGCCGGCGCAGTTCTCTCCAAGATGCACGGGCAGACTCCGCACACGCCAGAGATCGGAAAATGGTATCGAGCACATTCGGCGCCCGAAGTGCTCGATCTCGCCCCTGCCGCCCGACTACCCGTCGTGGTCCGATTAGGCCAGGATCTCGACGTACCCGTCCGTCCCGTGCACGCGGACGCGCTGCCCGTCGCGGATCAGCCGGGTGGCGTGCTGCACGCCGCCGACGACGGGCAGGCGGTGCTCCCGCGCGATCACCGCGCCGTAGTCATCGCGGACGGGGCTGCCCAACAAGGCGCTGCACTCCACGCTACCGGCCCGTAACTCGCGTGTCCCACAAGACGCTGCAGGCGCGGGATGACTTTCAGGCGATACCAGGAGATTCGGTCCTATGGACATTGGAATCATCGGTTCCGGCAACATCGGCGGTACTCTCGCTCGGCACCTCTCCGCGCTCGGCCACCAGGTATCGATCGCCAACTCGCGCGGCCCTGCCTCGTTAGCCGCGCTTGCCGCGGAGACCGGCGCGACCGCGGCGACGGTGGAACAGGCTGCGCGCGCGCAGGACCTGGTCATCATCGCGGTCCCGGAGACCGCGGTTCCACAACTGCCGCGCGACATCCTGGCCGCATCGCCGGCTGTCGTGGTGGACACAGGGAACTACTACCCGTCCCGAGACGGCCGCATCGCCGAGATCGATGACGGTCTGACCGACAGCGAGTGGGTCGCGCGCGTTCTCGGCGTCCCCGTAGTCAAGGCGTTCAACAACATCGTCGCTCCGAGCCTGGCCACGCGGGGCCTTCCAGCCGGCACCCCGGGACGCATCTGCCTTTCCGTCGCCGGAGACCAGCCGCACGCCAAAGAGCGGGTGCTGGGCTTGATCGATGAGGTTGGCTTCGACGGCATCGATGCCGGTACGCTTGCCGAGTCATGGCGGCAGCAGCCCGGCACCCCGGCCTACTGTCGGGATCTGGATGCGAATGGGCTCCAAGCCGCGCTGGCGCAGGCCGACGCCGGACAGGTCGCTCGGTATCGCGCCGAGGCGGACGAGGCCGCGCGCCCCTATTTCGCGGCGATCAACTGATTGCGAACCCCGCGATCGAGCACCGGCTTACGCCCCGGCCGGTGCGCGCGGCGCGCGACCTGATCGCGGCCTCAAAGGCATCGCGTCACCGCAGGATCTCCACGTACCCGTCCGTGCCGTGCACGCGGATGCGCTGCCCGTCGCGGATCCGCCGGGTGGCGTGCTGCACGCCCACGACGGCGGGGAGGCCGTACTCCCGCGCGATCACGGCGCCGTGGGTCATCAGGCCGCCCACCTCCGTCACCAGGCCCGCGATCGCGACGAACAGGGGCGTCCAGCTGGGGTCCGTGAAGGCGGTGACCAGGATGTCGCCCGGTTCCAGGTCCGCCTGCGCCATGTCCAGGATGACGCGCGCCCGTCCGTCGACGGTCCCGGCGGAAACCGCCAGGCCGACCAGCGCGCCGTCCGGCAGATCGTCGCGCCGGTACGCGCCGTTGATCATCTCGCCATCCGACGTGAGCACCCGGGGCGGCGTGAGCGCCTGGTACGACTTGAGCTCGTCCTTGCGCTGGCGGATGAGCCGGTCGTCCACCTGGTTG
>DASQBH010001090.1:0-7435 GCA_035635315.1 Longimicrobium sp. | reverse complement strand
GGCTTCACCTTCTCGGGGCTTCGGGGGCCGGCACGCTCGGACGGGTGTGCGCGCAAGAGATGATCTACGGAGCGCGGGCTCTGCCTGCGCGAGCGGTTGAAGCCCCGTTCGGCGAGTGTAACGAGCCGAGACGGGGCTTCTGGCCGTTCTAGCCGCGGGCTTTAGCCCGTGGCGGCGGCAGATGTCGCCCGCGGTTGTGCGACTCAGGTACCGCCGCCTCCCACACCCCCACCGCCCCCAGCCTCCGCCGGCTCCGTCGTCGTCCCCTGCGTGGACTGCTGGACCACGTCGCCGTGGGGCTGGGTGGCGGGCTGGTCCACGCGCACGGTCAGGTGGTTGATCACGCCGCGCACGCCGGGCGTCTCCCACGCGTCGTCCCAGGCGTAGCGGGCCTCCAGAAAATCGTCCACCTCGCCGCGCAGGGTGACCACGCCGTCCTCCACCTCCACGTCCACCCGGTCGATGTCCACCCACACGTCCTCGTACAGCCTGCGCCGCACGGCGTCCAGGATATCCTCGTCCTCCAGCTCCCAGCCGGCCTCGTTCAGGTCGTGGCCCCAGCGCTCGCCGTGCGCGCGCGGCTCGCGCGACAGCTCCGGGTGGCGCTGGTACGCCTGCTCGGGGATGAACGGGCCCCGCGCGTAGCCCTGCATGTCGTCCTGAAAGTCGCCGCCGTAGCCGCCCCAACCCGTCCGGCGGTTCGGCGCGTCGATGTAGCCCGCCGGTCCCTCGTACGGGCCGCCGTACAGGCCGCGGTCGTAGCCCATCGGCGCGTCCCAGCGGCCGTACTGCACGTCGCGCGGGCTCCACGGCTGGCCGCCCATCAGCTCGCGCGGCGGGCGGTTCCACTCGTAGCCGCCGCGGCGCGGCGCGGGCCGCGGCCCCCATCCTCCCCCATAGCTCCCGTCGTACCGGCGCATCGCTGCCTCCCCGTTGTGGCCCCGTGGTTTCCGGCCGGCGGGCGCGCAAGTCCCGTTCCCCGCTCCGCGCTTGATGCCGCCCCGTCCGGCCCGTAGCTTCGGCGCATGCATTCCGCCGACGCCCCCGCCGCGCAGCCGCCCCTGGGCGTGATCCTGGCCGGGGGCGCCAGCCGCCGCTTCGGCAGCCCCAAAGCGCTGGCGCGGGTGGACGGGCGGCGCATCATCGACCGGGTGCGCGACGCGCTCTCCGCCGCCGTCGCGGACGTCGTCGTCTCCGCGAACGAGCCGGAGCTGTTCGCGGACCTCGGCCTGCCGATGCGCGCGGACGGGGTCGCCGGGGTGGGCGCGCTGGGCGGCATCCACACGGCGCTGGGCTGGGCGGCGGAGCGCGGGCGGTCCGGCGCGCTGGTCGTCGCCTGCGACATGCCGTGGGTCTCGTCCGAGCTGCTGCGGATGATCGCGGAGCGCGCCGCATCCACCTCCGCCGACGCCGTCGTCCCGGAGAGCGGCGGGCGGCGCGGCATGGAGCCGCTGTGCGCGTGGTACTCCGTCCGCTGCCTGCCACAGGTCCAGCGGATGATGGACGAGGGCGAGCGGCGCGTGCACCGGCTCATCGACCGGATCCAGGCGGAGGTGATTCCGGTCGCCGAGGTGCGGCGCATCGGCGATCCCGGCATCCTCTTTCTGAACGTGAACACGGTGGATGACCTGCGCGGGGCGGAGCGGCACGGCCAGGCGCCGCCCGCCGTCTGCATCATCGGCAAAAAGAACAGCGGCAAGACCACGCTCGCGGTGGCGCTGCTGGCGGAGCTGCGGCGGCGGGGGGTGCGCGCGGCCTCCATCAAGCACGGCCACCACGCCTTCGAGACGGACCAGCCCGGCAAGGACAGCTGGCGGCACTTCAACGAGGGCGCGGCGGAGGCCACCATCATGGCCGGCGAGGGAAAGATCGCGCTGGTGATGCGGATGGACGGCGAGCCGGACCCCGTGCGGCTGGTGCGCGACTTCTACACCGGCCGCGGCTATGACCTGGTGCTGATCGAAGGATACAAGGCGGGCCCCTTTCCCAAGATCGAGGTCTTTCGCCGCGCGGTGCACGACCGGCCGCTGTTCGCGGATGCGGGCGACGCGGCGGCATCGTACCTGGCAGTCGTGACGGACGATGCTTCCATCGAGACGGAGCTGCCGGTGATCGTGATGGATGCGGATCAGCCGGACGCGCACGTGCGGCGCGTGGCGGAGATGATCGTCGCGCGCTTCGTCGACGGGGTGGACGATGGCGGATGAGCGCGCGGCGGACTGGCTGACGGGCCCCGAGGCGCTGCGGGCGATCCTGCGCGGCGTGGGGCCGCTGGGCGTGGCGGAGCGGCCGCTGCTGGACGCGCTCGGCTCCGTGCTGGCGGAAGACGTGGCCGCGCCCGTGGACCTGCCGCCGTGGGACAACAGCGCGATGGACGGGTTCGCCGTGCGCGCGGCCGACGTGCGCGGCGCATCCGCGGAGTCGCCGCGCGTGCTGCGCGTGGTGGACGACGTGGCGGCGGGCCACTTCGCCGCCCGCCCCGTCGGGGCCGGCGAGGCGATCCGCATCATGACCGGCGCGCCCGTCCCCGACGGCGCGGACAGCGTGGTGCGGGTGGAGCACACGGACGGCGGATCGGGGATCGGCACGGCGGAAGGGACCGTCGCCATCCGCCTGGACGCGGACGCCGGAAAGCACGTGCGCCCCCGCGGCGAAGACGTGCGCGCGGGCGACATCGTCCTGCGCGCGGGGGACGTGCTGCGGGCGCCGGCCCTCGGCATCGCGGCGGCGTTCGGGCGCACGCGGCTCCCCGTCATCCGCCGCCCCGTGGTCGCCGTGCTGGCGTCGGGCGACGAGCTGGTGCCGGTGGAGGAGTTCGACGAGGTGCGCGCGGGGCGGCGGATCGTCTCCACCAACTCGTACACGCTGGCGGCACAGCTGGCGGAAATCGGTGTCGAAGCGCGGGTTCTGGGCATCGCCCGCGACACGCCGCAGAGCCTGCGCGAGCACCTGGAGCGCGCGGCCGGCTGCGACGCCGTCATCACCACGGCCGGCATCAGCGTGGGCGAGCACGACCACGTGCTGGGCACGCTGCGGAAGATGCGGACGGAGGTGGAGTTCTGGCGCGTGCGCATCCGCCCCGGGAGCGCGATGGCGTTCGGGCACGTCGGCGCGCTGGGCGGCATCCCCTGGCTCGGGCTGCCGGGGAACCCCGTTTCGACGATGGTGACCTTCGAGCTCTTCGTCCGCCCCGCGCTGCTGCGGATGTGCGGCCATACCCGCATCCATCCACCCACCGTCGACGCGGTGATGCGCGACGGCTACGCGGCGCGGGGGGAGATGATGCACTTTCCCCGCGTGCGGCTGGCGCCCGAGGCGGACGGATCGGCCTCCGCGCGGCTCACCGGCTCCCAGGGCTCCGGCGTCGCCACGTCGATGGCCGCCGCGGACGGCCTCGCCATCGTCCCCGCCGGCGTGGAGCTGGGTCCCGGCGACCGCGTGCGCGTGGTGGTGCTCGGCGGCGCGCCGCTGGTGGAGGAAGCGCCGTTCTGAACGGAGTTGTCAAACCGCACTCGCCCACCAGTCATCCTGAGGGAGCGCCCGCGTGCAACCTGAATACACACTGGAGCCTGGGCGCGACCGAAGGACCTTCTCCCGGCTTTCGATGAGCAAGTTTCGGACAGGAATCCGGCTCCATGGTTGTGCGAGCAAGGTCCTTCGGTCGGCGCCAACCTCTTTCGCATCGGCAAGTCATGGAGCGGCGCCTCCCTCAGGATGACTGTTCGTTTCAGGACGGCAACACCAGCGGATCCAGATCATCCCGAACCCTGATTGTTCGATGACGACGGAGCAGAGAAACCTGGAGACGGCACGCGCCTACCTGCGGGCGGTGGAAGGCGGCGCCACGGGCGAGGCGCTGGCGCGCTGGTTCACGCCCGACGTGGTGCAGGAGGAGTTTCCCAACCGCCTGGTGCCCAACGGCGCGCGGCGCGGGCTGCAGGAACTGCTGGACGGCGCCGTGCGCGGGCAGAAGGTGATGCAGGCGCAGCGGTACGAGGTGCTTTCCGCCTTTGCCAGCGGCGAGAAGGTCGCGCTGGAGGTGCAGTGGACGGGGACGCTCGCGATCTCGCTGGGCTCGCTGGCCGCGGGCGACGACATGCGGGCGCGCTTTGGCGTGTTCCTGGACTTTCGCGACGGGCTGATCGCGGCGCAGCGCAACTACGACTGCTTCGAGCCGTTCTGAGGCTCACGGCAGTCCCAGAAACGCCATCAGCTCGCCGGCCGCGGCGCCGCCCGCACGGTTGGCGCCGATGGTGGAGGCGGACGGACCGTATCCCACCAGGTGTACACGCGGGTCCCTGGCAACCTGCGTCGCCAGGCGGCCCGCCATGACGATGCCGCCTTCGGACTCGCGCAGCATCAGCGGTGCCAGGTGGTCCAGCGCGCTGCGAAAGCCGGTGCACCACAGGATCACGTCCGCGCGCACCACGGTGCCGTCGGGCCAGCGCACACCCTCTTCCACGATCTCGCTGAACATGGGCAGCCGGTTCAGCACCCCGCGGGCGCGCATGTCCAGGATGGCCGGCGTGACGGGCAGCCCCGTCACCGAGACCACGGAGCGGGGCGGCAGGCCGCGGCGCACGCGCTCTTCCACCATCGCCACGGCGGCGCGTGCGGCGGCCTCGCCGAACGGACCCTCGCGAAATTCCGGCGGCCGGCGCGTGACCCACGTGGTCGTGGTGACGCGCGAGATCTCGTCCAGAAGCTGGATGGCGGAGATGCCGGCGCCCACGATCACCACGTGCTTTCCCGCAAGCTCGTCCGCCGTGCGATAGTCCCTGGTGTGCAGCTGCCTGCCCCGGAACCGATCCTGGCCGGGATACACGGGCACGTACGGCGTTTCCCACGTCCCCGTGGCGTTGATGATGCCGCGCGCGGACACGTCCATCCTGTCCGTCTCAACGTGAAAGCGCTCGCCGCGGTCGCAGACCACCTTCACCCGGATGGGGCGGTAGACGGGGAGCGCAAAAGCCTTCTCGTACGCTTCGTAGTAGCGCGGCACCGCCACGCTGGCCTGCACCTCGGCGGCGTCCGTATCCACCGCGTCCGAAAACCGCATTCCGGGGAGGTCGTGGATGCGGTTGACGGTGCTGAGCGTGAGCGAGGGCCAGCGGAACTGCCAGGCGCCGCCGGGCCGGGGCGCCTGGTCCACCACCACGAAGCCCCGGTTGGGCGCCAGCCCGCGCTTCTTCAGGTGGTACGCCGCCGAGAGCCCCGCCTGCCCTGCCCCGATGACGAGGATCTCCACCTTGAGCGCTACCCCGCGCGGGGACGTGCGCGGCTCCGCGGCCGCCGGTTCTGGTTGCATCAGGTGATGGTGGGTGGGCTGCAGGCGTGCGGCGGCGCGGGCGTTGCGTTGTGCATCGTCAACACACACATGGAGATGCCTGATGGCGAGCGGACCCGATCCCAACCGATTCACTCCCGGCGACCCCGAGACGCGGCCCAGGGACTACGCCCGCGGCGACGGCCCGGGCGACCTGCGCTCCACGCGGCTGGGGCTGCCCACGTGGGGCGTGGGCGTGGTGGTGGTCCTCGTGTTCCTGCTGTTTCTGTACCTGACTAGGTGATCGGGCGGCCCGGACTCGGCCGGGGCGCGATACGGCCGGGCGCGATTAAGGCCAGCAACGAGCAGTCCGCCTGCAGGAGCGAATGAATTCGCGGCAACAACGTCACACTGTCCGCCTGCGCGGACACGGCGGCCGGGCGGTGTGCGGCGTCCCCGGACGCCTGCGCGTCCGCAACCATGTCCAGCGGCCTGCACCCCCGCGTTCGCGGCGCCCTGCACTCTGCGGCTACAGTCCGCGAAGGCGGACTTCGCGTTTTCCCAGCGGCGAATTCATTCGCTCCTGGCGCGGACTCGGCGGGCCGGGGGTGTGCGGCGTCCCGGGCGCCGGAGCGTCCGCAACCGGGGCGGCCTCGGGCGACAAGGTAAAAGTGCCCAGCGCCCTTTGGAACTGGGCACCAGGCACTCGGCACTCGATCCTGCCAGCCCTCAGCTCTGGCCGCCGTCCTCCAGCTTGAACCAGAGCTTCACCTTGACCTGGTACTCGTGGATCTCGCCGCCGCGGATGTAGCCGCGCTGCTCCACCACCTCCATCCACTCCAGGTCGCGCATGGTCTCGCCCGCGCGCTTTACGGCGGTGCGCACCGCGTCCTCGAAGCTGCTCCCCGAGGTGCCCACCATCTCGATCGACTTGAAGACTCCGCTCATCGTCCCCTTCCCCGTTCCGGTGATCCGGACCCTGCGTCCGGTGCCGCTCCCGGCGGCAAGGCACGTTCCACCCGCGCGTGGGGATCGGGACGATTGACGGCGGCGGCGTACGGAGCGACCTTTACGGCGCGCTCCATCCACTCCCGCGGACGCGCACCGCCACTCCCGCATCGCACGAGCCGGCCGCGATGCGTCCCCGGGTTCCCGGCTAGAGCAGGAGACGCAGCGACATGGGCCTTCGCACCTTCGTGGCGCCCGACGGGGCCGAGTGGCGGGTGTGGAACGTGGTTCCCAGCCTTGCCCTGGACGAGGATTCGCGCCAGTGGGAGCGGCGCGGACAGGACGTGCTTGCGTACGATGGTCCGGAGCGGCGTGAGGTAGAAGACCGGCGCAACCTGACGCCGTTCGTCAACCCGCGGCTTTCGGGCGGATGGCTGTGCTTTGAGTCCGACCACGGCAAGCGGCGCCTGGCCCCGCCCCCGCCCGCCTGGGAAGAGGCTCCCGACGAGGAGCTCGCCACCCTCTGGGAGCGCGCCGAGCCGGTGACGCAGCGCAAGATCCAGATCCCCGGCCTTACCGTGCACCGCATTCCCTGACCCTTTCGATCGATGCACGAGCGCGCGGCGCCGCACCAGCGGCGCCGCGCTTTTTTGTGTCCGTCAACCCCCACGGCTTCTCCGCATCCTCATCCCGAACCCGTAAAAAGAAACAGCGAAAGGTACAGAGGAACAGACAACGGCCAGAGGAACAGAGGAAAAACGGTTCTGTTCCTCTGGCTTTTGTCTGTTCCTCTGTACCTACTTTTTTCCGGACTTGGAATCACACCTGCCCCCAAATCGTCCGAAATCCGCACAGAACACATCGATTCTCCAGTACCCGCCTCGTTAAACGCCCACGATGTGCACCCGACTCCGTCTCCATCCGTCCGGAATCTGCACAGACCCCCAGGGCGTCCGCCGCAGGCGCCAAACGGCGTAACCAAATCATCCACAATCACTTACACCCATCTGACAAAGTCGGAACGATGCTCGCCTCAGGGCGGTGCGTCCGCGGGGCATTGCGCTCCCGCCGAACGCCAACGCAGAACCGTCCGACTGGAGCCCCGAGATGTCCTCCCTCCGCCCGCTCGCCCTGCTGATCACGACCGCCACCCTGGCCGCCTGTGGCGGTGCCGGCTCCGCTGCGCCGACCGCCTCGACCCCCGATGCGCAGCCGTCGTGC
>DASQBH010001089.1:0-3274 GCA_035635315.1 Longimicrobium sp. | reverse complement strand
GGTGCCGATGATCAGGGCACCAAGCCCGGCCTTGAGGCCGAACGCCGCCGCAAGAGGTGCCATCACGGCGGCTCCGCCCAGCACGAGGGCGATCTTGGACAGCTTGGGCTTGATTCCGCCGCCACATCGTGAACAGGTGATTGCCATAACTGGATCTCCGGACCGAAACGTGTGAGCAGAACGCGAGCGCAGGTGCCGCGTCCTTGGACATTGGTCGGTCCGGGAGGCGAATTTTGCCGGATGGCTCGGCCGGTGGTGCTCGCGAGCACGGTGTGGAGGCGACGAAATCGCCCAGCGTGGATGTGGGGATGCTCTTCGCGGTCCGGCAGCAACGCAGAAAGGGGCGGCTCCCGCGCGGAGGCCGCCCTCTTCCGTTTCTGCCGGATGATCGTCAGGCGCCGATGAGCTCGGCGAGGCGGTCGCTGGCGCGGCGGGCGCGTTCCAGGCGCTCCAGGTAGGTGGCCTCGGCTTCCTTGAGCCGCGCGTCGCAGAAGGGGCAGGTCTCCTCGTCCGGGCCCACGAAGCGAGAGCAGCCGCGGCAGAGCACCAGTAGCGGCGGGGTGCGGCGCTTCAGCTTCGGCCTGGGGCCGGCGTACGGCGCGGGGTAGCGGACCTCGCGACGGGCGGGCTCCTCATCCACCGAAACGCCGTTGGCCCGCCGCGCCAGCTCCAGCACGTCGATGGTGTCGGTGACGGCGTCCATCGGCTCCAGCACCAGCTCGAAGCGGCCGTGGTCGAAGGAGCAGCCCGGGGCGCTCTCCACCTGCACCACCCGCTCGCGCAGGCCGTGCGCTGCCAGCTCCAGCGCGCGGTGGTGGCAGTACGGGTTGTTGCCGCGCTCGCCCAGCAGCGAGTGCGAGGTCCAGTTGCACCCCCCGCGGCAGATCTCGGCGTAGTAGCAGCCGGCGCAGAAGCCCCACAGGTCTTCGGTGCCGCGCTCGCGGGTAAAGGCCATGGGGGTGTCGGCGGCGCGCCAGATCTCGGCGAGCGGGACCTGGCGGATGTTGCCGCCGGCGTAGGGATTCGTCGGGAGCGACGGGCACCCCTTGATGGTGCCGTCGGCCTCGATGCCGATGCTGGTCTGCCCCGCCATGCACCCGGAGTAGTGCGCCCGTCCGTCGCCCGCGCCGCGCCACAGGTGCTCGTAGGGGCCGTAGTATCCCACGTTGTTCCCGGCCTGCAGCAGCAGCCCGCGCACCTCGCCCACGTGGTACAGCTCGGCCAGCAGCGGCATCACCTCCAGCAGGTCGTACGGCTGCAGCAGGAGGTCGGGGTTGTCGGCGGCGCGGCCCATGGCCACCGTCAGCTGCACCTGCCAGTTCTTCGCCTGGTGGGCAATGAACACCTCCTGCAGCTGGCGCAGGTGCGGGATGACGGGCTTGCTGATCTGCGTGTTTACGCTGGCCACCAGGCCGTTCTCGCCGATGGCGTCCAGCGCGGCCAGCGCGTCGTCGTACGAGCCGCGGACGCCGCGGATGGCATCGTGCACCTCGCGCGGGCCGTCGATGGAGACGCCGGCACCCACCAGCCCCGCCTGGGCCGCCTCGCGGATCCGCTTCGGCGTGAGGCGGTAGCCGCCGCTCTGCATGGTGGCCGCCATGCCGTGGTCGCGGATGGCGCTGATGATCTGCAGCCAGTCGCGGCGCATGAACGCCTCGCCGCCGATGAGGGTGACCTCGCGGGTGCCCAGCGCCGCCAGCTCGCGCACCACGCCCAGCGCCTCATCCGTCGACAGCTCGTCGGGGCGGGCCTTGCCCGCGCGGGAGCCGCAGTGGTGGCACTTGAGGTTGCACGCCAGCGTGATCTCCCACACCACGTGCACGGGCACGTGGCCGCGCACGTCGGCTTCGGAGATGTAGCGCTCGGGCGGGGGTCGCGAGGCCATAAGTCCGCTCACACGGCCTTGAGCGCCGCGTTCAGCTCCGACAGCGCGGCCGAGACGTCGCCGGCGGACGGGTGGTCGGGGTTGGATGCCAGCCACGCCTGCGCGCTGGCGGCCTGCTGCTGCATCTGCGCCGTGTCGCCGCTGGCGATGGCCTGCCGGATGGGCGTGCCGTACGGCATCATGGGGCCGCAGATGGGGCCCAGGACGGGGTCGGTGATCGGCGGGCAGAGTGGATCGGCCATGGCGCTTGCTCCCGGGAAAGATGGAAGACGGTCCACCGCGCACGCATGGCGAGCGGTGAAGATGCGGGACCGGAATCCATCGCAATTCCGGCGCCAAATGATTCTACTGCCCGTCCTCCACGCACACCTTCTCAACCGTGTGGCCGGTGGATGGGGACGCGCATCCACCGGCCGGACCCACCCGTCAGCTGGCGCCGCCGAGCTTCTCGTCCAGCTCGCGGAGCGCGGCGTGCACCTCGCCCTGCCTCTCGTGGCCCGGATTGTCCTTGAGCCACTTCCTCGCATTGTCGCCCACCTGCCGCATCTGCGTGGTGTCGCCGCTGGCGATGGCCTGGCGGATAGGCGCGCCGTACGGAGGAACGGAGCCGAAGTTGGCACTGCTGTCGGCCATTGCAGCCTCCCTTGAAGGGGTGATGAAATGGTACCGCGGACGATGGAACGCGGGATGATCCGCATCGCCAATCTAGGCGGGTGACGGACGTTTCCAAGACTTTTGTTCGATGCCGGATCCGCCATCCACTGCCCAGTTGTCTCCATCCACCGAAACTGCGCGGCCAGACGCAGGAACCCGGTTGTCCACGGCTCGGTGACAGGCCACGAGCATGCCGAAAGTAGATTCCCCAGTCGGCGCCAGAGTGTGGAGCGGAGGCCGGTTCCGGGCGGCGCCTCCTTCGGAATGACAGAGGGGGGGCGCCGCGGGGGTTCGTCGGGTTCGGCCTTCGTCGGGTTCGGCCTTCATCGGGTTCGGCCTTCGTCGGATTCGGCTTCGTCGGACTCGGCTTCGTCGGGGCTGGTTTAGTCGATCCGGCCTTCCGCGGCGCGGCAACTTGTGTTTGACGCAGGGGGCATCTATTCTCAGCCCGCAGAATCGCTGCCCTGACGACGTTCATCCGCATCAATCCGCGGCACCCGCAATCTCCCGATCCATGATGACAGTACGCCGCACTTTCCGGCCGCGCGCGCTTGCGTACGCGCTGCTGCTGGCCGCGCTCCCCGCCCGCGCGCAGGAGTTTCGCGCGGCCGCCACGTTCGTGCAGATCAACGACGTCTACCGCATCGACGCGGTGGAGAACGGGACCGTGGGCGGGCTGGGGCGCGTGATGACGGTGGCGGAGCGCGCGCGCCGGGCGACGGGCGCGCCGGTTCG
>DASQBH010001088.1:0-10560 GCA_035635315.1 Longimicrobium sp. | reverse complement strand
GTACGTCCCCCGCCGCGCCGAGCTGGACCTGACCCGGCAGACCGACGTGGAGCGCCTCTTCGCCGACGCCGCGCCGGAGCTGGTGATGCACCTGGCGGCGGAGGTGGGCGGCATCGGCGCCAACCGCGCCAGTCCGGGCCGCTTCTTCTACGCCAACGCCATGATGGGCGTGATGATGATCGAAGAAGCGCGTCGCGCCGGGGTGGAGAAGTTCGTCCAGGTGGGGACCGTGTGCGCGTATCCCAAGTACACCCGCGTCCCCTTCCGTGAGGAAGAGCTGTGGAGCGGGTACCCGGAAGAGACCAACGCGCCGTACGGCATCGCCAAGAAGGCGCTCCTGGTGCAGCTGCAGGCGTACCGGCAGCAGTACGGGATGAACGGCATCTACCTGCTGCCCACCAACCTGTACGGCCCGCGCGACAACTTTGATCCCGCCACCAGCCACGTGATCCCCGCGCTCATCCGCCGCATGGTGGAAGCGCGGCGTGACGGGGCGCCGGAGCTGCCGGTGTGGGGGACGGGAAACGCGTCGCGCGAGTTCCTGTACGTGGACGACGCCGCCCGCGCGCTGCTGCTGGCGGCCGAGCACTACGACGGCGCCGAGCCGGTGAACGTGGGGATCGGCAACGAGATCCGCATCGCCGAGCTGGCGGGGCTCATCGCGCAGCTGGTGGGGTACGAGGGGCGGCTGGCGTTCGACCCTACGCAGCCCGACGGGCAGCCGCGCCGCTCGCTCGACACCCGGCGCGCCCGCGAGCTGTTCGGCTTTCGCGCGCGCGTGGCCATGCGCGAGGGGCTGCGGCAGACCGTCGACTGGTACCTGGCCGCCCACCCCGAGTAACGGGCGCGGACCGCGCCCACCCCTCCTTCCATCGCAGTGCCCTTGTCCGAGATCGTTCCCCGTCCGCGCCAGCCGCACCCCGACGCGGCGCCCCGCACGCCGCCCCTGCCGCTGCTGAGCTCGCAGGCCGCGCCGGAGCCCGCGGCCGCGCCGGGCGAGGGGATCCCCCTGCGCGAGTACCTGGCGGCGCTGCAGCGCCACGTCTGGCTGGTGCTGGCCGCCGTGCTGGTGTCCACGGGGATCGCCGCGTACCGCATCAGCAAGGAGCCGCCGCGCTACGCCGCCGCGGCCGCCGTGCAGCTGGTGAACGCGCGGCAGCAGATGGCGGGCGAGATCGGCACGGGGCAGACGGACCAGCTTCCCGGGTGGTACACGGACCCCGTCCTGTCACAGATCCAGGTGCTGCGCAGCCGCGGCGTGGCCGAGCAGGTGGTGGACTCGCTGGGGCTGCGGCTGATGCCCGCGCCGGGCTTTCCGCACGCGGAGCTGGACTCCGTCCGCGTGCTCCCCGCCGCGCGCTCGGGCGACACCCTGCACCTGACCTTCGCCCCGGGAATGGTGCGCGGGCGGCTGGGGCCGATCCGCGCCGAGGCCCCGTACGGGCAGCCGCTGGACCTGGGGGTGGCCAGGCTGACCTTCGCGCGGCGGCCGTCGGTCGCGACGGCGCGGATGAACGTGATCGACGAGCAGAGCGCCGTGATGTGGGTGATCGGGTCCATGAACCCGGCCCAGCGGCAGATGACCAACGTGCTCGACATCCAGTTCACCGCCGGCGACCCGCACCTGGCGGCGCGGGTGGCCAACGCAACCGCCGCGGCGTTCCAGCACGTCTCCATGCGCTCCGCGCAGACGGAGTCGCGCCGGCGGCGGATGTTCGTCGAAGAGCAGCTGCGCACCACCGACTCGCTGCTGCTGATCGCCCAGCACCAGCTGAGCGCCTTTCGCAAGGGTGTGCGCTCGTTCAGCCCGCGCGAGAGCTTTCGGACGACGGAAGAGGGGCTCACGCAGTTCCGGCTGCAGCGGCAGGCGCTGCTGACGGAAAAGAACGTGTACGACCAGATGGGGCGGGTGCTGGCCACCGACCCCGGCCGCGAGGGGAGCGAGCAGATCGCCGCCCTGGCCGCCTCGCCCGAGATCGCCAGCAACAGCGGCATCCTGGCGCTGTACAACGAGCTCATCAAGTACCAGACGGCCCGCGACTCGCTCACCACCGGCCGCTGGTCGCGCGCCTCGTCCAACCCCGACATCCAGCAGCTTGACTCGCTGATCAGCACCTACCGCGGCCGCCTGGTGCGCGCGGTGGGGGCCCGCAGCACCGCGCTGGCGGCGCAGATCGGCGTGCTGGACCAGGTGATGGCCAGCGACGCCGCCTCCATCAGCGCCCTTCCCGACGCCGAGGCGGAGGAGATGCGCCTTTCGCGCGAGGTGGAGACGCTGCAGCGGCTGGTGGACGACATGCGCCGCGAGCAGCAGGAAGCGCGCGTGGACGAGGCGGTGGAGGCGGGGCAGGTGCAGATCGTGGACTGGGCGCTGATCCCCGGCGGCCCGATCGGGACGGGGCGCAAGCGCCGCCTGCTCTTTGCCCTGCTGGTGGGGCTGATGATCGGCGGGGGCGGCGCGCTGGTGCTGGACCGGCTGAACACCGCCATCGTGCGGCGCGAGGACGCCGAGTCCATGCTGCAGGTGCCGGTGATCGCGGTCATCCCCCGCCTGGGCGAGCCGCTCAAGGCGTCCCGGCGGCTGGACGTGCGGCGGCTCCTGGGCCGCGGCGAGCCCCAGGAGGAGCGGGAGCTGGTGACGGTGAGCGAGATGCAGTCCGCCGGCTCGCAGGCGTACCGCAAGCTGCGCACGCACCTCATCTTCTCGCAGGGGGGCCAGCCGCCGCGCACGCTGCTGGTGACCAGCGCGTCGGCGTCGGAGGGCAAGACCACGGTGTGCGCCAACCTGGCGACCACCTTTGCCCAGCAGGGGCTGCGGGTGGTGCTCATCGACGGCGACATGCGGCGCCCGCGGCTGCACGGGCTCTTTTCGCAGGCGCGGTCGCCGGGGCTGAGCGACCTGCTGGAGGGTGAGGCGCAGGTGGCCGAGGTGGTGCGCGAGACCACGGTGCCCAACCTGCACCTGATCGCGGCGGGGCGGCTGGTGCCGCACGTGTCGGAGCTGCTGGGCGGCGCCGCCATGGGCCGGCTGATGCGCGAGCTGAACGCGGAGTACGACCTGGTGGTGGTCGACACGCCGCCGGTGCTGGCCGCCGCGGACGCCGAGATCCTGGGCGCCCAGGCCGACGCCGTGCTGGTCGTCGTCCGCGCCGGCAAGACGGAGCGCCAGAGCGCGCACTACGCCATGCAGCAGCTCCGCGCCGTCGGCGCGCAGATCGTCGGAGCCGTGCTCAACGATCCGGACCAGAAGATCGCGGGGTATGGGAGGTACACGTATTACTACGATTATTACGCGGACAAGGGGTGATGGGGTGAACGGGTGACGGAGGCGGTGAGGCAGGGCGGGTGTTGGGTCGGACGGTTCCCAGTTGGGCGGTTGAAACCGCGGCTGGAACGTCACGAAGTCCGCCTGCGCGGACTGTAGCCGCGGCACCGGTGCGCGTCGCGATTCCATCATGAAAACAAGGACGGCCCTCCCGCACGTCGGGAGGGCCGTTTTGTATCCGATTGGTTTACCATGAGGCCTGTCTGCGCCGCCAGTAGCCATCCCTGCGCTTCTGATGTGCGACGGCAACCACGAAGATGCGCTCACCCTCGGTGCGATAGACCACCTTGTATGGAAATTTACGCAGGAGCAGCTTGCGCTCGCCGCGATCGTTCAGCTCGCCGATGTTCGGGTTCTCACGAATGCGCCGGAGCGCGTACTCCACCTGATCGACGAAGCGATCACCCCGCGTGGGCGAGTCCTTGTCGTACCAGTCCGCGGTCTTGTGGGTCTCCCGAGTGGCGAGCGGGTGAACCCGCATCCTCACCGACGCCGCCGTGCCCGCAATCCGGCGATCATTTCATCCGCGTCGATACCTTCAACTTCGCCGCGTACCATCTCCATCGCGCGCCGGTGCGCCTCGGCGTCGAGGGCGTCATCGTCGAAGTCCTCGGTGTCGTCCAGATTGTCCAGCAGTACCTCCGCCAGATAATCCTGGACCTCGCGGGGTTGGCTGCGCAGTTCTGATTCGAGCTCTTCGACCGTCAGGCCCATGTCATCCTCCATGATTTGCGGTGTCGATCAAAGGTAATTGCTTGCGTTCTCCTCGCCTAGCGCCGGGAAAAAACCGTCAGCGCGGCGGTCCGGAACGGAGCGTTCTGTTGCAGCCCGAGTCGTGACGAAAGTGGTCGCGGGGCGAAATCGGCGCGGCGCGTTGAAGCGGGCTGGATGTCTGGTTATATTGATCGGCTGCATTCTGATCGAACGATTCTGACGCGCAAAGCCCACATTCCGGAGGAAGCCCGATGGCGGGGCATAGCAAGTGGAAGCAGATCAAGCACAAGAAGGCGCTGACGGACAACCGCCGCGCCGCCACCTGGACCAAGAAGATCCGTGAGATCACGGTGGCGGCCAAGGAAGGCGGCGGCGACCCCGCGGGCAACCCGCGGCTGCGCCTGGCGATCGACAACGCCAAGGCCGTCAACATGCCCAACGAGAACATCGACCGCGCCATCAAGAAGGGCACGGGCGAGCTCGAGGGCGTGAACTACGAGGAGATCACCTACGAGGCGTACGGCCCGGCGGGCGTGGCCATCATGATCGAATCGCTGACGGACAACGGCAACCGCACGGTGGCCGACATCCGCCGCTGGCTGTCGCGCAACGGCGGCAACCTGGGCACCACGGGCTCCGTGGCCTGGATGTTCGACCGGCGCGGCCAGATCACCATCGACGGCGAGCGCTTCGACGAGGACACGGTGATGGAGGCGGCGCTGGAGGCCGGCGCGCTGGACGTGGAGAGCGAAGAGGGCACTCACACCGTCTACACCGAGGTTGCCGACTTCCATGCCGTGCAGGACGCGCTGCGCGCCGCGGGGATCGAGTGGGAAGAAGCCGAGCTGGCGATGATCCCCAAGACCGAGGTGCGCGTGGAGGGCCCCGACGCCGAGCAGTTGGTCAAGCTGCTGGAACTGCTGGAGGAGCTGGACGACGTGCAGCAGGTGTACACCAACGCCGACGTCGACACCGACAGCCTGGCCGAGGTCTGAGCTTGCCCATTGGGGGCGCGGGCCCGTCCGCCGCGGCGGAGCGCGGGCCGCGCGGCCCCGCCGAGAGCGTGGTGCTGGGGGTGGACCCCGGCACCGCGGTCACCGGCTACGGCGTCGTTCGCCGCGCGGCGGACGGCGCCCTGTCGCTGCTGGAGTGCGGCGTCATCCGCACCGACGCCCGCGCCCCGCTCCCCGAACGCCTGCGCGACATCCACCTGGGGATCGTGGAGGTGATCACGCGCGCGCGCCCCTCCGTGCTGTCGGTGGAGGGGGTGTTCTACGCCAAGAACGTCCGCACCAGCGTCGTGCTGGGCCACGCGCGCGGCGCCGTTCTGCTGGCGGCGGCGCTCAACGGGCTGGAGGTGGCCGAGTACCCGCCGGCGGAGGTCAAGTCCGCCGTGGTGGGTGCGGGGCGGGCCACCAAGGACCAGGTGGGGCTGATGGTGCAGCGCCTGCTCAAGCTGCGCGACGTGCCGAAGCCGCACGACGCGGCGGACGGGGTGGCGCTGGCGCTCACCCACTGCTTTCGCGGATTCGGCCCCACCGCCAAGTCTCCCCCCTTCAACCTGCGGCAGATGATCGGAAACCTGGGAGGCCCGCGTTGATCTCGCGCGTGCGCGGCGAGCTGATCGTCCGCGACCTGGAGCGGGTGGAGGTGATGACTTCCGGTGGCGTGGGCTACGAGATCGCCATCCCCACCACCGTCTTCGAGCGGCTGCCGCGGCTGGGCGAGCAGGTCACGCTGCGCACCTACCACCTGGTGCGCGAAGACGCGGCGATGCTCTTCGGATTCCTGGACGACACGGAAAAGACGGTCTTCATCCGCCTGCTCACCATCAACGGCGTGGGACCGCGGCTGGCGCTGGCCATGCTGTCGTCGATGACGGCCGAATCCGTCGTGCGCGCGGTGCGCGAGCGGAACGTGGCGGCGCTTACGGCGGTCTCCGGCGTCGGCAAGAAGACGGCGGAGCGCGTGGTGCTGGAGCTCACCGGCAAGCTGGACGACCTGGCCTTTGCCTCGTCCGCCCTGGGCCAGCGCGCGCCCGCGGCGGAGGAGGCCCTGCGCGCCCTGACCGCCCTTGGCGTGACGCAGAGCGACGCGGACCGGGCGGTGCGGGCCGTCATCCAGGAGAAGGGGGCCCTCTCGGCGCCCGAGCTGATTCGCGAGGCGCTGGGGCGGCTGAAGTAGGGACGCGTCCGCCCGGCCGGCGTCGTTCCGGGCGAGTGATGCCGGCGAGCCTGATGGTCACGTGCCGTCCGCCCGCGGAGCGAATGAATTCGCCGCTGGAAAATCGCGAAGTCCGCCTTCGCGGACTGTGGGGTGAGCGAGGTACGCGGAGCCTGCCACCAGATGGGGCAGGCGGAATCACCCGGTTGCGGACGCGCAGGCGCCTGGGACGCCGCACGCGGCCGGGCCGCCGAGTCCACGCAGGTGGACTTTGCGCCCTTCCAGCGGCGAATTCATTCGCTCCCGCGGGCGGACGGCACGTTACCGGATAAGCATCGCAACGAGCATCATTTTGCTCCGGACGATGTCGGTCGCCTGTCCGCAGCCGGAACACCTCCGTCTCGATCCTCCTCGCCTCATCCCCATGGCCCGCGTCGTCCTGCTCACCAACGATGGCATGCACGGACGGCGCCTGCTGCAGACCCTGTGGCAGCGCGGGGTGATGCTGGACGAGGTGCTGTACCTGGCGGGGCCGCTGGGGCTTCCGGCGCGGCGCGGGGTGGGCCTTGCCGGACGCCTGTGGCGATGGCCCCGGTCCGCGGCCGGCACGCTGGTGCGCAGGGCGCGCTTCTACGGCCGGCGCCGCGCGAAGTACGCCGTGCGCTGCGCGCGGGTGACGGAGTCCGGTGGGATGAACGGCCCGCGGCTGCTGCGCAACCTGCGCCGGCTGGCTCCGGACTGGATCATCCTGGGCGGGGGCGGCATCCTGCGGCCGGAGGTCATCCAGACGGCGCGCGTCGGCGTGCTGAACGCGCACCCGGCGCTGCTGCCGTGGGTGCGCGGAGTCGGCATCGTCGGCGGCTCGCTGGAGCACGGCGTGGCGCTGGGGGCCACGCTGCACTACGTGGACGCCGGCATCGACACGGGCGCGGTGATCGAACGGCGCCTGCTCCCCGTGACGCCGGGCGATACGGACCTGTACGCGCTGGAGGTGGCGTGCATGGAGCTGGCCGCTGAGATGATGGCGGACGCGGTGGAGGGGATCGTCCGCCGCGGCGAGGTGCCGGCGGGGGTGGCCCAGGGCGTCCGCTTTCCGCTGTTCCGCTCGACCGACGCCGCGAGACGCCAGCGGCAGCAGGCGCTGGCGGCGACGGGGCGCGCGCACCAGCTGTACGAGGCGTGGCGGCCGCTCTGCGCGGACGAGGCGCGCGGCATCCTTCCCCCCGGCGCGTTCGATCCGCCGCCGTCGCTGGCGCTGGAGCCGGTCGCGCCTGGCCAGCGGTGAGAGGCGCGCTGCAACTCGCGCGTGCCCGCGTCCGTATCACACCCGGCGCGGCGGATGAGCCCCGCGCCTACCGTACCGTCTGAACCGAGCCGATTCCGTGTCGCACGTCGCCGAACGATCCTCCAGCACCGCCGTCACCCCCGCCGTGGAGCCCGCTTCGGGGTGGAAGCCGGCCGCCGTCATAGGGATGGCGATCGCGGGAACGGTTGTGCTGAACGTGGCCGAGGTGCCGGGCATCCTCTCCTCGCACTGGGTGCCGGTGCTGCTGCTGGCGACCGCGTTCACGGCCGCGGTGCGGTGGAAGCGCACGGGCGTCCGGCGCCAGCTGCGCAACCGCGCGGCGGCCGGGATCCAGGAGTACGGCGGCGGCGTCTACGGCGCCATGGCGATGGCCACGCTGCTGCAGCTGGAAGCCGCGGACCTGGTGGACGATGTAGCGTCGGCGGGCTCGCTGGCGGAGTTCGTCGGCGCGCTGGACGTCGGCTGGCTGATGGGGCAGATGATGGAGTCGGTCGGCTTCGCCATCCGCGCGGGGCTGTGGCCCTGGCACTGGTTCTCGGAATACGGGATGTCGGCGGTGCTGGTGGCCGCCGGTGCCGCGTTCGGGCTCGACGCGCTGCTGAAGTCCGTGTCGTCCCGCTACCGCGCGCTGCGCGAGAAGCCGGCGGTGGCGGCCACCTCCTGATCGGCGGCCGCGTCGTCGTCATCCGCCCCCTGATTCCGGCCCTTCCGCACGCGGGAGGGCCGTTCGCATTCCCGGGCGGAACGGCCGTGTGGCACGATCCGAACAAAGTCCGTACATTGGGAGCGCGAGAAACAAGGTTCCCACTGAGCCCAGGCCGATGTCCCAGCAGCAACCGCGCTCCGAGATCACCACGCCCGAGCCGCTGGCGGACGAGGAAACCACCGAGCTTTCGCTGCGGCCGCAGCGGCTGGCGGAGTTCATCGGCCAGGAAAAGGTCAAGGAATCGCTGCAGATCGCGGTGGACGCCGCGCTCAACCGCCGCGAGCCGCTGGACCACACCCTCTTCTACGGCCCGCCCGGGCTGGGCAAGACCACGCTGGCGCTGCTGATGGCGCGCGAGCTGGGCGTCAACATCAAGGTCACCGCCGCGCCCGTGCTGGAAAAGCCGGCGGACCTGGTGCGCGAGCTCACCACGCTGCGCGAGGGCGACATCCTGTTCATCGACGAGATCCACCGCCTGCGCCCCATCATCGAAGAGTTCCTGTACCCGGCGATGGAGGACTGGCGGATCGACGTGCGCCTGAGCGACGGTCCGCACGCGCAGATGATCTCCATGCCCATCGAAAAGTTCACGCTCATCGGCGCCACCACGCGCTACGGCCTGCTGACGCCGCCCATGCGGGCGCGCTTCGGCATTGTGCAGCGGCTGCACTACTATCCGGTGGAGCACCTGGCCTTCGTGGTGGAGCGGACGGCGGAGATCCTGGGCGTGGGGTGCGACAAGGAGGGGGCGATGGAGATCGCGCGGCGCTCGCGGGGCACGCCGCGCGTGGCCAACCGCCTGATGCGCCGCGTGCGCGACTACGCCCAGGTGCGCGCGGACGGCCACATCGACCGGCGCGTGGCCGACGCGGCGCTGCAGATGCTGGACGTGGACGAGTTCGGGCTGGACGACATGGATACGCGCGTCCTCCGCTCGCTCATCGAGCAGTTCGGTGGCGGGCCGGTGGGATTGAACACGCTGGCGGTGGCGCTGGGCGAGGACGCGGGGACGCTGGAAGAGGTGTACGAGCCGTTTCTGATCCAGAACGGGTTCCTGATGCGCACGCCGCGCGGCCGCGTGGCCACCGCGCTGGCGTACCGCCGCTTCGGCTACGCGCCGCCGGTGGATGGGCAGCCCGGCATGCCCGGCCTGGGGCGCGAGCCCAAACCCGCGCAGCCCGGGCTGTTCGACGCGTGAGCGAGCGCGGCTTCCGCACCTCGGACTTCGACTTTCACCTTCCGCCGGAGCAGGTCGCGCAGGCCCCGGCGGAGCGGCGCGACGCGTCCCGCCTCCTGGTCGTGGACCGCGCGTCCGGCCAGTTGCACCACCGCACCTTCAGCGACCTGGTCGACTACGTTCCCGCCGGCGACGCGCTGGTGCTGAACGAGACGCGCGTCTTTCCCGCGCGGCTGCTGGGCCGCAAGGCGACGGGCGCGGCGGCGGAGATCCTTCTCCTGCACCCGCACCAGGGCGAGGAGAAGGTGTGGACGGCGCTCGTGCGCCCCGGCGGCAAGCTGAAGCCGGGGCGCACGGTGGAGATCGGGCCGGAGCTGTCGGTGCAGATCGTGGAGTCCACCCCCGGCGGCGAGCGCATCGTCCGCCTCGACACGCCGCTGGGGCTCACGGAGGCGCTGGACCGCTACGGCGAGGTGCCGCTGCCGCCGTACGTGGAGCGCAACGCGACGGAGGCGGATCGCGAGCGCTACCAGACGGTGTACGCCCGCGCCCGCGGCTCCGTCGCCGCGCCGACGGCCGGGCTGCACTTCACGCCGGGGATGCTGGAGGCGATGGAGGCGCGCGGCGTCCGCATCGTCCGCCTGGTTCTCCACGTCGGCGTCGGCACCTTCCGGCCGGTGGAGACGGAAGATCCGGCCCAGCACCGCATGCACTCCGAGTGGTACCACGTCCCCGCCGAGGCCGCCGACGCGCTGAACGCCACCCGCGCCGCCGGCGGCACCATCTGGTCCGTGGGGACGACGGTGACGCGCACGCTGGAGTCCGTGGCCACGGACGACGGCATCGTGCACCCGGGCGAGGGGTGGACGGACATCTTCATCCGCCCGCCGTACCGGTTCAAGGCCGTGGACCACCTGGTCACCAACTTCCACCTCCCCCGCAGCACCCTGCTGATGCTGGTGAGCGCCTTCGGCGGCTACGAGCTGGTGATGCGCGCCTACCGCGAAGCCATCGGCCGCGGCTACCGCTTCTACAGCTACGGCGACGCCATGCTGCTGGTGTGAAGGGAAAGATTTCTCACGCAGAGCAACAGAGAGGCAGAGCAGCAGAGGATCGGGTCTGTTGCTCTGCATCTCTGCTCCTCTGTGTGCAAAATCTTTTGCTGTTTG
>DASQBH010001087.1:0-9556 GCA_035635315.1 Longimicrobium sp. | reverse complement strand
CCAGGTGCAGGTGGCGCCGTACGACGTGCGCAGCAGCGGCTTTACGGGCGGCTACCTGAACGCGGTGAGCAAGTCGGGGACGAACCGGTGGGAGGGTTCCGTCTTCGGCGAGCTGCGCGACGAGTCGATGGTGGGGAGCGTGGTGGTGGACGGGACGGACTTCGGGCTGGAGGACTTCAGCAAGCAGGTGTTCGGGGGCAGCATCGGCGGGCCGCTGGTGCGCGACCGCATCCACCTGTTCCTGGCGGGGGAGATCGAGTCGCGGCGCGAGCCGCCGCCGGGGTACTCGCTGGGGATCGGCAACCCGCTGCGCACCAGCATCGCGCCCGACTCGGCGGCGCAGGTGGCGGAGCTGCTGCGCGGGTACGGCGCCGAGGCGGGGGCGCTGGACAGCTACTCGCTGGACAACCCCGCGGTGAACGTGTTCGGCCGGCTGGACTGGCGCTTCAGCGACGTGCACTCGCTCACCCTGCACGTGAACCACGCGGCGGCGGAGCGCGACGTGGGCGCCAACCGCGCGGCGTACGGGGCGTACGAGTTCTCCTCCACCGGCTACCGGGTGGAGAGCAGCACGCAGTCGGTGATGGCGCAGCTGAGCTCGCGGCTGAGCGAGCGGTGGTACAACGAGCTGCGGATGAGCGTGCAGCGCACGGACGACAGCCACACGCCGGCGTCGGACTTTGCCCAGGTGGATGTGGATGTGCTGAGCCAGCTGGAGAGCAACCTGCTGCAGCGCACCCTTCGCGCGGGGTCCACCTACGCCTACCAGAACAGCGACCTGCTGCAGACGGTGCTGCAGGTGAGCGACGCGTTCTCCATCTCGCGCGGCGACGTGACGACGACGTTCGGCGTGGGGACCGACGTCTTTGCCTTCGACCAGCGCTACCTGCCGGGCTCGCGCGGCGCCTACCGCTTCGCCAGCCTGGAGGCGCTGCGGGAGAACACGCCTTCGCACTACGAGATCAACCTGCTGCAGCCGGGACAGGCGGAGTCGGTGGACCTGACGGTGGTGCAGCCCTCCATCTTTGCCCAGAACGAGCACAACTTTCCCCGCGGGCTGCGGCTGTACTACGGCATGCGCATTGACATGCCGTTCTTTCCCTCGCGCCTGGAGCCCAACCAGCGGGTGGCGGACGCCTTCGGCCTGCAGACGGACCGCCTCCCCTCGGGCAAGCTGCTCTGGTCGCCGCGGTTCGGCTTCAACTGGCAGAGCACGCACCCCCGGTACATCACCCAGTTCCGCGGCGGCTTCGGGATGTTCACCGGGCGGCTGCCGTACGTGTGGCTGGCGAACGCCTACGCCTACACGGGCTCGCGCACGGTGCTGCTCAGTTGCGACGGGGCAAACGCGCCGGCCTTCGATCCCGCCGCCGCCGCGCCTACCACCTGCCTGAACGGCGCGGGGCCGGCGCAGGCGGGGCACGCCTCGGTGGTGGGGTTCGATCCCACCTTCCGCTACCCGCGCGAGTACAAGGTGTCCATCGCGCTGGACCAGCGGCTTCCCTGGGGGCTCACGGCGTCGGGCGAAGCGCTGATCGTGCAGACGCAGGCGCAGGTGGTGGTGCGCGACGCCAACCTGGACAGCGGGGCGCCCCAGGACAAGGGCTACTACAACACCTTCGGGCAGCGCGGCGTCTTTGGCGACGCCATTGCCCCCAACGGCTACCGGCAGCGGCGGGTGCTTCCCGAGTACGGGCACGTGCTGGTGATGGGGAACGAAAAGACCAGCGGGTTCGCGCACGCGGTCACGCTGGGGCTGGAAAAGGCGTTCGGCGACCGGCTTACGGTGGGCGGCTCGTACACCTTCAACCACTCCGACGACACGCAGAGCCTGCGCTCCGGCGACGCGCTGATGAACTTTGGCACCAGCCCGGCGGGGCAGTCGGTGAACGAGCCCAGCCGTGGCATCTCGGCGTTCGAGCGGCCGTGGAAGACGCTGGGCTACGCGCGCGGAAGCCTGCCGGACCGCCTGGGCGGCACGCAGCTCTCGGTGATGTACGTGTCGCAGGCCGGCTCGGTGTACTCGTACGTCTACGCCGACGACATCAACGGCGACGGGTACCCGGGCGTGGGCATTCCGCTGGACGCGGGGAACGACCTTCTGTTCGTCCCCCGCCAGGCCACGGACCTGCCGGCCAGCATAGGGACCGTCATCTTCATGCAGCAGCTGATGGAGCTGGACCCCTGCCTGCGCGACGTCCGGGAGGAGATCATCAAGCGCAACAGCTGCCGGGGCCCCGCTTCGCACCGGGTGGACCTGAAGGTGGTGCAGCCGGTGCACCTGCGCGCCATGCGGGTGGAGCTTTCCGGCACGGTGGTGAACGCGCTGAACCTGCTGAACTCCGAGTGGGGGCGGGTGACGGACGTGGCGCCGCGGATCCCCGTGCTGGCGCTGGGGGACCGGCGCGAGCAGCTGAGCTCCGGCTTTCCCCCGACCGTCGATCCCCGGTCGCGCGCCACGGTGCGCTACGTGGGCCCGGTGGAGCGCGACCCCGAGACCGGCAAGCTGCGCGCGGCGCTCCCGGGCGTGATACTGGGGGCGGAGTCGCAGTGGCAGGCGCAACTGGGGCTGCAGATCTTCTTCTGACGGCGGGGGCGGTACGAAAGTACGAAGGTACGAAGGTACGAAGGTACGAAGGTACGAAGGTACGAACGGGATTCACCGTGAGAATCCACGAACCGCCATGTCGCGCGGGGAGGCGGAGAGTATCGGCGCATCTCCGCCGCTCCGCGTGACGATGCCTGATGCTGATACCAGATCCGGCAAAAGAACCTGCAGTTGGGGGAACGGCGCCTGTATTCGCGGATCCGGTATGAGAGGATGTTGCCAAACCTCTCACGAGAACTGTCATCCTGAGGGAGGCGCCGCTCCGTAACTTGATGACTGCGATGAACTTTGGCGCCGACCGAAGGATCTCGCTCGCAAAATTGTGGGGCTGGATTTCTGCTGCGCAGCCGGCCTCCCGGCGACGGAGAAGATCCTTCGGTCGCGCGCAAGCGATTGTCTTTCTTCTGGTTACCCCGTGTGCGCTCCCTCAGGATGACATGCCTTTGGCGAGGGGTTGGCAACGCCCTCCAGGATCGGCATCATCGCTTCGCGTCCCCCCCACCCTTCCGACTCTTCCCATCCAGTTCGGCCTGAAGAGGCACGCTGCCGGAGAGGTCCCCTGCTTCCTCCGGTCCGCACGCGCCGCCGTGCAGCCACATCCGCACTCCGGAAGCACATGATCCCGCATCTTCGCCCGTGGGCACTCCGCACCGCCCGCATCTGCGTCGCGGTGGTGGGCACCGCACTGCTGGCCGTGCTGGCGGCGTCTTCTGCCGTCGCGGCGCAGAACCCCAGCAGCGCGGTGCTGCGCGGCCGGGTGATGGATGATGTAGGAGCCCCGCTGGCGGGGGCGCAGGTGACGGTGGTGCACGGGCCCACGGGAGGGCAGGTGCGCGCGCTGAGCGACGCGGAGGGGGTGTACCAGCTCACCGGGATGCGTCCCGGCGGGCCGTATACGCTGCGCGTCTCGCGCCTGGGCTACGCCACCGCCACGCGCAGTGACGTGGAACTGCGGCTGGGGCAGGTGCTGGTGCTGAACTTTCGCCTCCCCGTGAGCGCCACCACCCTGGAGGAGATCACCGTGCAGGCCCAGGTGGACACGCGGTTCTCCACCTCGCGCACGGGCGCTTCCATCACCATCGACCAGGAGCAGATCGAGCTGCACCCGCTGCTGGAGCGGGACTTTCTGGAGATCGCGGACGTGTCGCCGATGGTGACGCGGACGGAGACGGGCGGCATCTCCATCTCCGGGCAAAACGAGCGCTACAACTCCATCACCATCAACGGCGCGCTGCATCAGGACGTCTTTGGCGCCTACGCCAGCGGCGTGCCCGGCGCGGAGGCGCGGGCCAAGGCGATCCCCCTGGGCGCCGTGCAGGAGTTCCAGGTGCAGGTGGCGCCGTACGACGTGCGCACCAGCGGGTTCACGGGCGGCTACCTGAACGCGGTGAGCAAGTCGGGGACAAACCGGTGGCAGGGGTCCGTCTTCGGCGAGTTGCGCGACGAGCGGATGGCGGGCGGGCTGGTGCTGGACGGGACGGACTACGGGCTGGAGGACTACAGCAAGCAGGTGTTCGGGGGAAGCATTGGCGGGCCGCTGGCGCGGGACCGCATTCACCTGTTCCTGGCGGGGGAGGTGGAGACGCGCCGCGAGCCGCCGTCCGGGTACTCGCTGGGGGTGGGAGACCCGCTGCGCACGGGGATCGCGGCGGACTCGGCGTCGCGGGCGGCGGCGCTCCTGTCGGAGCGGGGGATGGAGGTGGGGGAGCTGGACAGCTACTCGCTCAGCAACCCGATGGTGAACCTGTTCGGCCGGCTGGACTGGCGCTTCAACGCGGTCCATTCGCTGGTGCTGCACGCCAACTACGCGGGGGCGGAGCGCGACGTGGGCGCCAACCGTGCGGCGCACGGGGCGTACGAGTTCTCGTCCACCGGCTACCACGCGCAGACCAGTACGCAGTCGGTGATGGCGCAGCTGGGCTCGCGGCTGAGCGAGCGGTTCTACAACGAACTGCGGGTGAGCCTGCAGCATACCCAGGACAGCCACACCCCCGCGTCGCAGGCGCCGCAGGTGGACGTGGAGGTGATGAGCCAGCTGGACAACACCGTCGTCCAGCGCACGCTTCGCGCGGGCTCCGCCTACGGCTACCAGAACAGCGCCCTGCGTCAGACGGTGCTGCAGGTGAGCGACGCGTTCTCCGTCTCACGCGGGGACGTGACGACCACGGTGGGGCTGGGGGTGGACGTCTTTGCTTTCGGCCAGCGCTACCTGCCGGGGGCGCGGGGCGCGTACGAGTTCTCCAGCCTGGATGCGCTGCGGAGGAACGCGCCGTCGCACTACGAGATCAACCTGTTGGGCGCGGGGGAGAAGGAGACGGTGGACCTGACGGTGGTGCAGCCGGCGGTGTACGCCCAGAACGAGCACGACTTTCCCGGCGGGCTGCGGCTGTACTACGGCATGCGCATCGACATGCCCTTCTTTCCCCAAGGCCCCGAAGCCAATCCGCTGCTGGCGGAGACCTTTCACCTGCAGACGGACCGGCTGCCCACGCGCAAGCTGCTGTGGTCGCCGCGCTTCGGCTTCAATTGGCAGAGCACGCATCCCCGCTACATCACCCAGTTCCGTGGCGGGTTCGGGATGTTCACCGGGCGGTTGCCGTACGTGTGGCTGGCCAACGCGTACGCCTACACGGGCTCGCGCTCGCTGGTGCTGGCGTGCGACGACGCCAACACGCCCGCGTTCGTCCCCGGCGCCCCCGCCCCCACCACCTGCCGCGATGGTCGGGGCGCGGAGCAGGCGGGGCGGGGGACGGTGGTGGGCTTTGACCCCACCTTTCGCTATCCGCGCGAGTACAAGGTCTCCATCGCGCTGGACCAGCGGCTCCCCTGGGGGCTCACGGCCTCGGGCGAAGCGCTGATCGTGCAGACGATGGCGCAGGTGACCCTGGGGGAGCACAACCTGGGCACCCCGGAGGTGCGCGACCAGGACTACCTCAAGATCTTCGGGCGGCGCAACGCGTACGGAGACGCCGTGGCCCCCAACGGATACCGGCCGGTCAACGCCCTCCCGCAGTACTCGCACGTGCTGGTGTTCGAAAACGAGAAGACGAGCGGGTACGCGCACGCCATCACGCTGGGGCTGGAAAAGGAGTTCGGAACCCGGCTTACGGTGGGCGGCTCGTACACCTTCAACCACGCCGACGACGTGCAGAGCATGCGCTCCGGCGACGCGCTGATCAACTACGGCACCAGCCTGGCGGGGGGCAGCCGGGGCGTGTCGGCGTTCGAGCGGCCGTGGAAAAAGCTGGCGTACGCCCGCGGAAGTCTGCCGCAGCGGTGGGGTGGCGCGCAGCTCTCGCTGATGTACGTGGGGCAGGCCGGCAACTGGTACTCGTACGTCTACGCCGACGACATCAACGGCGACGGCTATCCCGGCGCGGGGATTCCGCTGGACGCGGGGAACGACCTGCTCTACGTCCCCACCGAGGCCTCGGAACTGCCCATGAGCCCCGCGTCCACCCTCTTCATGCAGCAGCTGATGGACCGGGACCCCTGCCTTCGCGTGGTGCGCAGGGAGATCGTACGGCGAAACAGCTGCCGGGCGCCCGCCTCGCACCGGGTGGACCTGCGGGTGGTGCAGCCCGTGCGCCTTCGCGATCGGCGCGTGGAGTTGTCGGGCACCGTGGTGAACGCGCTGAACATGGTCAATTCGGAGTGGGGGCGGGTGGTGGAGGTGGCGCCTCGTGTGCCCGTGCTGGCGCTGGCGGCCACGCGCGAGGGCCTGCTCCCCGGCAACCCGCCCCAGGTGGATCCGCGCTCGCGGACCGTGCTGCGCTACGTGGGCCCGCTGGAGCGCGACCCCGCGACCGGCCAGCTGCGTGCCGCGCTGCCGGGGGTGGTGGCGTGGGCGGAGTCGCAGTGGCAGGCGCAGCTGGGGCTGCAGATCTTCTTCTGACGGAACAAGTGCGAAAGTGCGAGAGTGCGAGAGTGCGAGAGTGCGAGAGTGCGAGAGTGCGAGAGTGCGTGAGTGCGTGAGGGGGGGACGTGACCTCGCGACCGGTTACCTTCCGCACTTCCGCACTTCCGCACTTCCGCACTTCCGCACTTCCGCACTTCCGCACTTCCGCACTTCCGCACTTCCGCACTCACGCACTTCCGTCCCCCTCCCCGCATGGTCCGGAGTTTGCGCCCGCGGGGGGGTATGGCTGAACCCAACTTCACAGAGCGCCGCAAGTCCAACCGCGACCGCCGGAGCAAGTCCGGTCCGCGCCCGCCGCGCTTTTCGATCGTCCCGCTGCTGGTGGTGTTCCTGGGCCTGGTGCTGCTGAACCAGTTCTTTGCGCCCGCGCGCGCCCGGACCGTTCCCTACAGCGAGATCAAGAACCGCATCAGCGACCGCCAGGTGAAGGAGGTGCGCATCGGCACCACCAGCATCGAGGCCATCCCCGACACCACCATCAGCAAGGGCGACGGCCCGGACCGCTGGCGCGCCACGCGGCCGGGTGTGGAGGACCCCGCGCTCATCGAGCTGCTGGAGGCCCGCAACATCCCCTACACCGGGGTGGAGGAGGGGCGCTGGGGCTTTCTGCTGGCGTGGCTCTTTCCCCTGCTGCTGATCGTGGGCTTCTGGGTCTTCATGTTCCGGCGGATGAACCCCACGCAGGGGGTGCTGACGGTCGGAAAGAGCAAGGCCCGCATCGTGGGCGAAGAGGGGACGGGCGTCACCTTTGGCGACGTGGCCGGGGTGGACGAGGCCAAGGTGGAGCTGCAGGAGGTGGTCGAGTTCCTCAAGACGCCCGACAAGTTCGCCAAGCTGGGGGCCAAGATCCCCAAGGGCGTCCTGCTGGTGGGCCCGCCGGGGACGGGCAAGACGCTGCTGGCGCGGGCCGTCGCCGGCGAGGCGGGGGTGACCTTCTTCTCCATCTCGGGCGCCGAGTTCGTGGAGATGTTCGTGGGCGTGGGCGCGGCGCGGGTGCGCGACCTGTTCGCGCAGGCCAAGGCGCAGGCGCCCTGCATCATCTTCATCGACGAGCTGGACGCGCTGGGCAAGGCGCGCACGCCGGGCGGGATCCTGGGCGGCAACGACGAGCGCGAGCAGACGCTCAACCAGCTGCTGGTGGAGATGGACGGGTTCGACCCGCGCATCGGCGTCATCATCATGGCGGCCACCAACCGGCCGGAGATCCTGGATCCCGCGCTGCTGCGGGCGGGGCGCTTCGACCGGCAGGTGCTGGTGGACCGGCCCGACTGGCAGGGGCGGCTGGAGATCCTCAAGATCCACAGCAAGGGGATCGTGCTGGCCCAGGACCTGGAGCTGGAGCGCATCGCCCGCCGCACGCCGGGGTTCGTGGGCGCCGACCTGGCCAACCTGCTCAACGAGGCGGCGCTGCTGGCGGCGCGGCGCGACAAGACCGCGGTCAGCATGCTGGAGATCGACGAGGCGGTGGACCGCATCATCGCCGGGCTGGAGAAGAAGAACCGGCTGATCAACGAGAAGGAGCGGACGATCGTCGCCTACCACGAGGCGGGACACGCCATCGTGGCGGAGCGGGTGCCCACGGCCGACCCGGTGCACAAGATCTCCATCATCCCCCGCGGCGTGGCGGCGCTGGGGTACACGCAGCAGCTGCCCACCGAAGACCGCTACCTGCTGAGCAAGCAGGAGCTGATGGACCGCATCGCGGTGCTGCTGGGCGGGCGCGTGGCCGAGGAGATCGTCTTCAACGAGATCAGCACCGGCGCGGGGAACGACCTGGAGCGGGTGACGGAGCTGGCGCGCAGCATGGTGACGGAGTACGGGATGTCGCGCGAGCTGGGGCCGGTGAACCTGGCGGGCCCGCGCCGCACGCAGTTCCTGCAGGCCGACGGCGGCGCCCCCTCGCAGCGCAACTACAGCGAAGAGACGGCGCGCGAGATCGACCGCGAGATCAGGGGGTTGATCGACGGCACCTACGAGCGCGTGCGCCGGCTGCTCACGGCGGACCGCGACGTGCTGGAGGTGCTCGCCCGGCGGCTGCTGGAGAAGGAAGTCGTTGACGAGGCCGAGCTGCGCGAGATCATGGGGCTGCCGCCGCGCACGCACGAGCCGTCGGCCGACCGCGTGGTGGAGACCCCGCCCCCGTCGCCGCTGAGCGACACGCAGGCCGCGGCCGCCGTGGTGGTGGATCCCCCCGCCGACGCGCCCCTGTCGATCAACGTCGTGCCGCCTTCCGCAGCCGACGCCGACACGACGCAGCTGGACACGTCCACGGCGGCCTCCGAGCCGACGAAGCCGAACCGATCCCGGAGGAAACGGTGAAAGACCCGCGCTACCAGGACAAGAGCCCGCACTCCGTCGACGAGCAGAGCCAGCCGGAGCCCGAGCGGCCCACGACGCCCACGGAAAAGCGGCTGGACGGACCGGAGGACAAGCCGTCGCAGGCGGAGGGGGAGCGGGATTCGTCGGCGGAGTGAGGGTGTGATGGTGTGATAGAGGGCCCGGCGCGATGCCGGGCCTTTTTTCGTTTCCGTTGGCCCGGCTGCCGGGCGAATGAATTCGCGGCAACACCTACACGAAGTCCGCCTTCGCGGACTGGCGGCCTCCCCGAGAGAAGAGGGTGTGGTGGGCGTGGTAGGATCATCGTAAAGGCCGCGCGGATGTGGCGGGCGCCGGTGCGCGTGTGCCGGGCACCGGCGCGTCCGCAATCGGGGCCCGACCGATATCCATCGTGATTTCGGCGGGGATTCGCCGCGTCCGCCTGCAGGAGCGAATGAATTCGCCGCTACAACATCGCAAAGTCCGCCTGCGCGGACTCGGCGGCCCAGGCGTGTGCGGCGTCCCGGGCACCGGAGCGTCCGCAACCATCCGGCTCCGGCACGTCCCGTCCCGGAGCGATTGAAATCGCGGCAACAACGTCCACACAGTCCGCCTGCGCGGACTCGGCGGCCCGGCGGTGTGCGGCGTCTCGGGCACCTGCGCGTCCGCAACCGGGACTGCTCGCATGCGGCAGTTGCGACGTTTATACCCTC
>DASQBH010001086.1:0-2804 GCA_035635315.1 Longimicrobium sp. | reverse complement strand
GTTGATCCCGAAGGTCATCGTGTCCTGGTAGCTGAAGATCCCGATCGAGCAGCGGGTCCCGCCGGCGATCGGCACGTACGCGGTGGCGGTGACCATGCGCTTGCCGAGGACGTAGAGCGGGAGCCTCGGGCCGGGCACGTTCGTCGTCACGGCCTGGCACCACATCTGGCCGGCCTGCAGCGCGGCGCGGACGCCCATCGACAGCAGCGTCGGTGCCACGAAGTCGCCCAGCGCGATGATCGACGGCGCGTCGACCGCCTGCATCGTCTTCTTGTACTCGTCCATCTGACCGCGGATGGCCTTCAGCCGGTCGACGGGATCGGGCTGGCCGACGGGCAGGTCGACGAACACGGCAGAGACCTGGTTGTTCAGCTTGCCCTTCTGGTCGGGCCGGCGGACCGACACCGGGCACACAGCCGGGCCGCCGTGTCCGCGGCCAGAGCGAATGATGCTCATTGCGGATCTGGTTCAGTAACGTGGCGTCAGCCCGCGTGAGCGAATGAATTCGCCGCTGGAAGAACGCGAAGTCCGCCTTCGCGGACTGCAGCCGCGGGTACCAGGCGCTGCGACACGCGATAGCGCATGCCGCTCACCCGTGTTGCGGACGCGCAGGTGGTCGGGATGCCGCACACGGCCAGGCCGCCGTGTCCGCGCAGGCGGACAGTGTGACGTTGTTGCCGCGAATTCATTCGCTCCCCAGAGCCTTCCACCGCGCTCCGTTGCGGACGCGCAGCCGCCCGGGATGCCGCACACCGCCCGGTCGCCGAGTCCGCGCAGGCGGACTTTGTGTAGTTGTTGCCGCGAATTTATTCGCCCGGCAATGCGGCCGGCACGTTGCCGGATCAGAATCACAATGAGCATCAATCGCCCGGCGGGCGGACGGCAGGTTGTCAGCCAGGAGCCACAATCCACCTCCCGGCCGGGATCGCATCGGATGCCGGCTCACCCGCCGCGAGCGCTCATCCATCCCGACGTCCAGCCGCCGCGACGCCGCTGTTACGCCCCGCGGGTGGAACGGAGACCGTGCGGGGCGATAGATTGGGAGGATGAGCGACGACGCCTTTACCCCCCGCCCGTTCCATCCCGCCTGGTGGCTGCCGGGGGCGCACGCGCAGACCATCGCGGGGCGCTACATCCGCCCGCCGCACGGGGTGCACTACCGCCGCGAGCGGCTGGAGACGCCCGACGGCGACTTTCTGGACCTGGACTTCGCCACCGTGGACGGCGCGCCCGCCGCGGGGGACGCGGCGCCGCTCTGCGTGGCCGTGCACGGGCTGGAGGGGAGCGCCCAGTCGTCGTACGTGCTGGAAACGGCCCGCGCGCTGGCGCAGCACGGCATCCGCACCGTGGCCATGAACTTTCGCTCGTGCAGCGGCGAGCCCAACCGCACCGCGCGCTTCTACCACGCCGGCGAAACGGGCGACCTGGCCTTTCTGCTCGACACCCTGGCCGCGCGCTTTCCCGGCGCGCCGCTGCTGGGGGCCGGCTTTTCGCTGGGCGCCAACGTGCTGCTCAAGTACCTGGGCGAGCGCGGCGAGGCGTCGCGGATCCGCGCCGCCACGGCCATCTCCATCCCGTTCGACCTGGGGCGCGGCGCCGACAAGCTGGCCGCGTCGTTCATGGGCCGGGTGTACACGCGTCACTTCGTCCGCCGCTTGACGGACAAGTACCGGCTCAAGCGCGCGGCGGGGGTGGGGATGCAGGGGGTGGAGCTGGACGAGCGCAGGATGCGCGGATGGAGCTCGTTCCGCGACTTTGACGACGCGCTCACGGCGCGGCTGCACGGCTTTGCCGGCGCGGACGACTACTACACGCGCAGCAGCTGCGCGGGGTACCTGCACGGCATCCGCGTCCCCACGCTGCTGGTGCACGCGCTGGACGACCCGTTCGTGGACGAGCGCGCCATCCCGCACGGGGTGATCGACGCCAACCCGCACCTGCGCACCGCGTTCGTGCCGCGGGGCGGGCACGTGGGCTTTATCGCCGGGCCGCCGCACGCGCCGCGCTTCTGGGCAGAGGGCGAGTCGGCGCGCTTTCTGGCCGCACACGCGCCCCCAGTGGCGGACGGGCCGCGCTGATTTGCGCGTCCCGTCGCGTCCTCGAAGACCGGCGGCGCGCCGGGCGTGGGCCAGCACCCGCCGAGCGGTGTACGAAGGGTCGGAACCCGGAACGTCTGCACGTGCGGCGCCGGAGTTCGACAGCCGCAGCCCAGGGGCGCACGGGCACCGACCGTGCGTAGGTCCTGGGGCGGCGGGTGAGTCAAAACCAAAGGGATGGAACGGAAGATATGACGGACGTAGTGGACGCCGCGGCGGTAAAATCCACCTTCGGGCGCACGGTAGAGGAGCGGTTCAACAACCGGCTGATGCTGAACACGCCCACGCGCGGCAACGCGGCCGCGGAGCGGCTCATCGAGCGCATCAACGCCGACGACGAGCTGTACGCGCTGTGGCTGGCGGCCAACGTGAACGCCGTGGAGCGGCTGGGGATGACGGACCACGGCCCGGTGCACGTGAAGATCGTGATGAACATCGCTACCAAGCTGCTGCGCGTGCTCACCGACCACGGGGTGCAGCCTGGCGTGGTAGCCAACTACGGGATGCGGCCCGAGGACGCCGAGGTCGTCGTGATCATGGCCTCGCTGCTGCACGACGTGGGAATGTCCATCCACCGCAAGGACCACGAGGAGTTCTCGCTCTTCGTGGCGCAGATGAAGCTGCGCGAGCTGCTGGAGGGCATCTACCCGCGCGGGCAGGCCACCATCCTCCGCTCGGAGATCCTGCACGCCATCATCGGCCACCGCG
>DASQBH010001085.1:0-3376 GCA_035635315.1 Longimicrobium sp. | reverse complement strand
CCATGTCGTGCGCCTTCGGGGGCACGGGCCCCAGCGGCGGCCGCCGCAGCACCGCGGCCCACCCGTCCACGCGCAGCAGGTAGGTGAGGTTGGAGGCGCCCGTGGGGAACTGCCGCACCTCCAGCTCGCCCGCGGGGATGCCGGGGATCTGGCCGCGCAGGTACTCCAGCACGCGCGCCGCGTCGAACCCCTCGCCCTCGCGCACCGCGATGGTGTTGTCGCTCATGGTTTCCGTGGATGTGGCCTGAACCGGTCTGCGGGGGCCCTCACCCGCTCGCCTAGGCTCGCACCCTCTCCCGCAAGCGGGAGAGGGTATAAACGTCGCAACTGCCTTTAGTTACGCTCCTCACAAGGTGCGTCGCACCTCCCTCCCCCACGCTGTTTGTGGGGGAGGGCCGGGGAGGGGGGCGCCCGCCCCTCGCGCCGCACTCACCGAAGCACAGGGCCCTATCCCCTGCATCACCCCTCCCCCGCAGTTTGGGGGAGGGGTCGCCAGCCGTCGCGAGGAACGAGCGAAAGGCCTGGCGGGGGAGAGGGCCTCCCGTCGCACAGCGACGGAGCCTAAATCGCGACGCTCACCCCGTAGCCTCGCAGAATCTCCCGCGCGACGACGGACTTGTGCACCTCGTCGGGGCCGTCGTAGATGCGGGCGGCGCGCTCGTGGCGCGCCATGGAGGCCAGCGGCGTGTCATCCGTAAGGCCCAGCGCGCCGTGGGTCTGGATGGCGCGGTCGATCACGCGCTGCAGCACGCCGGCGACGAAGAACTTGATGAGCGAGATGTCCACGCGGGCCGCCGCGGCGCCCTCGCGGTCGATGCGCTCGGCCGCGTCCAGCACCATCAGCCGCGACGCGTGGATCTCGGCGCGGCTCTCGGCGATCCAGTGCTGCACCGCCTGCTTGCTCCCCAGCGGCTCGCCCGGCGCCAGCTCGCGCTCGGCGGCGCGGCGGCACATCAGGTCGAAGGCGCGCTCGGCGATCCCGATCCACCGCATGCAGTGGTGGATGCGCCCCGGCCCCAGCCGCTCCTGCGCCAGCCGGAACCCGCTCCCCTCCGCGCCGATCAGGTTGCTCACCGGCACCCGGCAGTCCGTGTAGGTGACCTCCGCATGGCTGAAGTAGCCCTCCCCCGCCTCGCCCATGATGGAGATGTTGCGCACCAGGCGAAATCCGGGCGTGTCGGTGGGGACGATGATCTGGCTGGCGCGCTCGTGCGGCCGCCTGGCATCTGGATTGGTGACCGCCATGACGATGGCGAACGCGGCGCCGTCGGCGGACGAGGTGAACCACTTGTGGCCGTTGATGACGTACTCGTCGCCGTCCCGCACGGCCGTGGTGCCCAGGTGGATGGGGTTGGAGCCCGCGAACTCCGGCTCCGTCATCGAAAAGCAGCTGCGGATCTCCCCCGACGCCAGCGGGCCCAGCCAGCGCGCCCGCTGGTCGTCGGAGCCGTGGTGCATCAGCAGCTCCATGTTGCCGACGTCCGGCGCCTGGCAGTTGAAGCTGTAGTGCCCCAGCATCGACCACCCCAGCTCCTCGCTCACCCGCGCGTACTCCGTGAGCGACATCCCCAGCCCGCCCAGCTCCCGCGGCAGGAACGGCGCCCACAGCCCCAGCTCCTTCACGCGCCGCCGGCTCGACTCCAGCGCGGGGGCGAGCTCGGCAAAGGCGCCGGCGCGCAGCCGGTCTTCCAGCGGCAGCAGCTCGTCGCGGACAAAGGCGCGGATCTGGTGCAGGATGGGGTCGAGCGGCGTGCCGGCCATGGCGGAATCGGTGAGGGGAAGATGGAGGAGGGTCAGCCGATGGAAAGGCCGCCGTCCAGGACCAGCGAGTGGCCGTTGGTAAAGCGGGCGCCGTCGGAGCACAGGTAGGCGATGGCCTCCGCGATCTCCGCCACCGTGCCCAGGCGGCCCACGGGAAGGGCGTCGGCCAGCTTTTGCTCGTACTCCGCGCTGCCGGCGGTCAGGGCGTCCACCATCGGCGTGCGGGTAAAGGCGGGGCAGACGGCGTTCACGCGGATGCCCGTGCGCGCGTACTCCAGCGCCGCGCTGCGGGTGAGGCCGATGACGCCGTGCTTGCTGGCGGAATAGGCGGCGTAGTGCGGAAAGCCCAGCACGCCCGCCACGGAGGCGATGTTGACGATGGACCCGCCGCCGCCCGCCAGCATCGCGGGGATCTCGTGCTTCATCGAGAGCCAGACGCCGGTCAGGTTCACCGCCAGGGTCTGCTCCCACACGTCCTGCGGATAGTCCGCCGTCCTGGCGCGCGTGCCGCCTACGCCCGCGCTGTTGACCGCGAAGTCCAGCCGCCCGAAGCGCGCGACCGTCGCGTCCACCATGGCCCGCGTGTCGTCCGCCTGCGAGACGTCGACGCGCATGGAGCCTGCCTCGCCGCCGGCCGCGACGATGGCCGAGGCCGCCTCGGCGGCGCCTTCCCCGTTCCAGTCCACCACCATCACCCGCGCGCCGCGGCGGGCCAGGACGATGGCCGCCTCGCGCCCGATCCCCGATCCGCCGCCCGTCACCAGCGCGACTTTGCCGTCGAATTCGCTGCTCATGTGGTCCGATCCAGTTGGGTGATGCGACGGGTTTCGAGGGTCGCCCCCTCCGAACGGCATCGAACTGCGCCCGCGGGGTGCCCCTCCCCCGGCCCCTCCCCGTTCGTTCCTCACGGAGAGGGGAGAATTCGGTCCCGCTTCGGTTGGGATCGAACTGCGCCGGCGGTCCCCCACCCCCCGGCCCCCTCCCCTCGCAAACTGCGCGAGGAGAGGGGGAGAACTTCGATCCCGTTTCGACAAGGTGCGTCGCACCTCCCTCCCCCGCGCAGTTTGCGGGGGAGGGCCGGGGAGGGGGGCACCCGCCCCTCGCACCACGGTACCGGAAACGCCCACATCCCTGCCCCACCCCAACCTCCCCCAGGGTTTTTTTGGGGGAGGTGCGAGCCTAAGCGAGCGGAGGGGGCGGACGCGGATCTGGCCGAAGCGGCTACCGGATCCCTTCCAGCACCGCGCGCAGGTCATCCGGCAGCGGCACCGGGCGGCGGGTGGCGCGGTCCACGTAGACGTGGACAAAGTGGCCCTGCGCCGCGGCCTCGTCGTCATCCTCCCGAAAGATGCCGATGGCGTAGCGCACGCTGCTGGTGCCCAGGTGCTCGACGCGCAGACCCGCCTGCAAGGTGTCGGGAAACGACACCGAGCGAAAGAAGCGGCACCCCGTCTCCACCACCAGGCCGATGGTGGCGCCGTGCTCCACGTCCAGCACGGAGCGCGAGATCAGGAACTGGTTCACCACGGTGTCGAAGTACGAATAGTAGACCACGTTGTTCACGTGGCCGTACTGGTCGTTGTCCATCCAGCGGGTGGGGACGGTGAGAAAGTGC
>DASQBH010001084.1:0-2779 GCA_035635315.1 Longimicrobium sp. | reverse complement strand
GCAGCAGCACGAACTCGTCGCCGCCAAAGCGCGCCACGGTATCGCCGGGGCGCGCGCAGCCGCGCAGGCGGGTGGCCACGGAGCGCAGCAGCTGGTCGCCGGCCAGGTGCCCCAGCGAGTCGTTGATCACCTTGAAGCGGTCCAGGTCCAGGAACAGCACGGCAAAGGGCGGCGCCGCCTCGTCCAGGCGCTCCTGCAGCAGGGTGCGGTTGGGGAGGTCGGTGAGCGCGTCGTGGTGGGCGGCGTGGCGCAGGCGCTCCTCCATCGCCTTGCGCTCGGTGATGTTCTCCACCATCGCCACGCAAAAGCGCGGGCGCCCCTCGCGGTCGCGGATCACGGAGGTAGCCAGGTGCACCCAGACCACGGTGCCGTCGCTCAGGCGGTAGCGCTTCTCCATCTGGTACGCCTCGCGCCGTCCCTCCACCAGGTCCTGGAACAGGGGAAGGTTGGCCGCGTTGTCGTCGGGATGGTTGAGCTCGTAGAAGTGCATCCGCCGCAGCTCGCGCCCGTTCATCCGCACCATGCGGCGAAAGGCCAGGTTGGTGCGCAGGATGCGGCCGCCCATGTCCACCACCAGCACACCGATGGCGGCGCGGGCAAAGATGGCGCGAAAGCGCTCCTCGCTGTCGCGCATGGCCTCCACGGCCTCGACGGCGACGCCCTCCGCCGAGGCCCCCGCCGCCAGGTCGCGCAGCAGCGCCGCGTCTTCGGCCGTCCACGCGCGCCCCGGCTGCGCCACCCCCAGCGCGCCGGTGGCGGTGCCCCGGGCGTTGCGCAGGGGTGCGGCCAGGCACCCTTCCGCCGCGCACTCCGTGCCCGACGCCTGGGCCTGCCGCAGCACGCCACGCAGGGTGCGGTGCAGCTCGGGCGCGCCCTCGCCGGCCTCCCCGTCCGCCCGCACCAGCAGCGCCGCCTGCGCCCCCAGCCCCTGCAGGGCGAGGCGCGGCCAGCGGGCCGGGTCGGCGGAGGCCAGAAAGTGCGCGGCGGGCATGGAGGATGGGGGTGTTTTCGAACGGATGGCGGGGCGGAGGAGTGCGCCCGGCGGGTGGATGAACGGGATGATGACGTATCGTTAAGGCGCGAAGGAGCTGTGCGCAATCCAGCTGTTTCCAGGGCCGGCTCTGGCGTCGGGGCGGATGAATCCGCGGCTGGAACAGCGGGAAGCCCCGCAAACTGCGCGGGGCTGTGATTCCGCCTGGTTCGCGGCAACGCGACGAAGGCCGTTGTAACGTTTATACCCTCTCCCGCTTGCGGGAGAGGGTGCGAGCCCAGGCGAGCGGATGAGGGTCCCCAGCGGGTGAACGGGCGGGTCTCGCAAAGAACCCCGGGCTAAAGCCCGGGGCTGGAACTGCGATAAGCCCCGCCCTGGGCGCGCTGCGCTTGCCCGGCGGGGCTTCACCAGCTCGGGTGGGCAGGGGCCTGCGCGGCGAGCAAGCCACAGCGTGAGTCCACGCTACGCATCAGCGGCAGCGCGCCACGGACCGTCGTGACGTTTATACCCTCTCCCGCTTGCGGGAGAGGGTGCGAGCCTAAGCGAGCGGGTGAGGGCCACTCACGCACTTCACACCCGCGGAATGAGGACGGTGACGCCGCCTTTGACGGCGCGGGCGGTCAGGGGGGTATGGCCGATGGGCTCGCCGTCCACCTCCGTCACCGCGGGCGGGTCGGCGTGGACGGTGATCTCCGAGGCCTGGAAGTAGATGAGGCGCTCGTCGCCGGCAAAGCGGCCGCGGAGCACGCGCAGCGCCAGCGCCGCCACGTCGGCCACCGTGCGCGGGGCGAAGATGCACACGTCCAGCTTGCCGTCCTGGTAGCTGACGTCGGGCGCCACGGTCACCTGCACGGGGGGCAGGGTGTTGGCCTGGAACTGCCCCATGTTGGCCAGCAGCACCATGGCGGCCTTGACCTTGAGCTCGCGCCCGTCCGCCACGATGCGGTACTTGTGGCGCGGCGGCTTTACCCCCACCTGCAGCCCGGCGTAGATGTACGCGCCGAAGCCCCACTTGTCCTTCATCTCGCGCGTGGCCGTGGCCATCACGGCCGCGTCCCACCCGGCGCCGGCGGCCAGGGCGAAGTAGCGGCCGTCGTCCAGCTGCCCCAGGTCGATGGGCGCGGGCAGCCCGTTCACCGCCACCTCCACCGCCGCCTCGATGTCGCGGGGAATGCCCAGGTTCGACGCGACCTGGTTGGCCGTCCCCTTGGCGATGATCCCCACGGGCACGTCCGTCCCTGCCACCCCGGTGATCACCTCGCCCACCGTGCCGTCTCCGCCCACGGCGACCACGGCGCGGTAGCCGTGCGCCACCGCCTCCCTGGCGGCGCGCTGGGCGTCGCCGGCGGCGGCGGTGTTCACCACGTCGAAGCTGGCGCCGCGCACGGCCATCGCCCCCGCCAGCAGCCGCAGCACCTTCTCGGTGTCGGCCTGCCCCGCGGCGGGGTTGATGATGATGAGCGTCCGCGAGCCCGGCTGGATGGCGGGCTGGTCGGAGGCGGGGACGAGGGGTTTGGAGGTCAAGTGCGGGAGTGCGAGAGTGCGAAAGTGCGAAAGTGCGAAAGTGCGAAAGTGCGTGAGTGCGTGAGTACCGAGTACCTGGTGCCGAGTATCTGGTACCGTGGCTACCAGGTACTTGGCACTAGGCACTAGGCACTTCTCCTACCTCACCACGAACGCGTCGTCCTTGGGCGTCCGGCCTTCCCACTCGGCGGTGGCCTCGTCGAAGCCGGGGCGGCCCATGATGCCGTAGGTGAGCTGCTTGCCCAGCTCCACCCCCGGCTGGTC
>DASQBH010001083.1:0-2685 GCA_035635315.1 Longimicrobium sp. | reverse complement strand
ATACCAGACGCGTTGATTCACTGTGCACAGGCAAAGCGATGACTTCCTGAGGGAGCGCCGCGACGTACCGTCGTTCACCCCGCACTCCGCGCGCGACCGAAGGACCTCCTTTCCGAACCTCGGGGCCGACTCCGAAGCATGGAGCCAGCCCCGCGGTCTTGCTGGCAAGGTCCTTCGGTCGCGCGCAGGCAGTCGAGGTCCGGATGGTTACGTGCGGCGCTCCCTCAGGAAGTCAGCTTCGGAATGCACACGTGATTCTGAGAATCGGTATGACAGATCGGAGGTGCGCGGTGGGTTTCACCCTCCAGTACCCGCGCCTCCTGGAGCCAGCGACGAAAAAGCCCGCGCCTCCGAATCCGGAGGCGCGGGCTCATCTGTCGGCAGGCGGATCCGCTCAGCGCGCGAAGTCTACCGCGCGGGTCTCGCGGATCACCACCACCTTGATCTGCCCGGGGTACTGCAGCTCCGCCTCGATGCGCCGCGCCGTCTCTTCCGAAAGGCGCGTCATGTCCTCGTCCGACACCGCTTCGGGGGTCACCAGCACGCGCAGCTCGCGGCCGGCCTGGATGGCGAAGCAGCGCTCCACGCCGGGGAACGACGTCGCGATCTCCTCCAGCTTCTCCAGCCGCTTGACGTACGTCTCGAACATCTCGCGCCGCGCGCCGGGGCGCGAGCCGCTGATGGCGTCGGCCGCGGTGACCAGAAAGCTCTCGGGATACAGGTGCGGCTCCTCGTCGTGGTGCGCCTTGATGGCGTTGAGCACCTGCGCCGGCTCGTTGAACTTCTTGGCCAGGTTGTAGCCCAGCTCCACGTGGGTGCCCTCGTGCTCGTGGGTCATCCCCTTCCCCACGTCGTGCAGCAGCCCCATCCGCTTGGCCAGCGTGGCGTCGAAGCCCATCTCGGCCGCCATGTTGCCGGCCAGGATGGCGACTTCCTTGGCGTGCAGCAGCTGGTTCTGCCCGTAGCTGGTGCGGAACTTCAGCCGCCCCAGCACCTTGACGATCTCGGGGTGCACGCCGTGGATCCCCAGCTCGTACAGGATCTCTTCGGCGGCCTCGCGCATCCCGTTCTCCACCTCCTTGCGCGCCTTGCCGACGACTTCCTCGATGCGCCCGGGGTGGATGCGCCCGTCGGACACCAGCTTTTCCAGGGCGATGCGCGCCGTCTCGCGCCGCACAGGGTCGAAGCCGCTGAGCACCACGGCCTCGGGCGTGTCGTCGATGATGACGTCGATGCCGGTGGCCTGCTCGAACGCGCGGATGTTGCGCCCCTCGCGGCCGATGATGCGCCCCTTCATCTCGTCCGAGGGCAGCGCGACGACGGACACCGTGGTCTCGGCGGTGTGGTCGGCGGCGATGCGCTGGATGGCCAGGGAGATGATCTTCTTGGCCTCGCGCTCGGCATCGCGCTTGGCTTCTTCCTTGATCTCGCGGATGCGCTGCGCGGCGGCGGCCTTGGCCTGCTCCTCCAGGTCGTGCATCAGCTGCCGGCGCGCCTCGTCGGCGCTCAGGCCGGCCAGCGCCTCCAGCCGGTGCTGCGCCTCGGCGATGCGGCCGGCCAGCTCCGCGGACTGCTGCTCCACCTGCTTTTCGCGCTGGCCCAGCGCCTGCGCGCGGCGCTCCTGCGCCTCGCCCTTCTCGTCCAGCTGGTGCAGCTTGCGGTCGAGCGTCTCGGTGCGCTCCTGCAGCCGTCGCTCCAGGCGGTCCACCTCGTCGCGCCGCTTGGCCTCTTCGCGCTCCCACTCCTCGCGGGAGCGGATGGCCTCTTCGCGCCCCTTGAGCACCTCGGCCTTGCGCAGGCTCTCGGCCTCCTGCTGCGCGGCCGCGCGAATGCGGCCGGCCTCGTCCTCGGCGGTGGCCTTGGCCGCGACCAGGCGTGCCTGCGTGGCCTTGTCGGTGACCGACTTTCCGGCAAGAAAGCCGACTGCGCCCGCGATCACGGCCGCGGCGACGATCAGCAGAATCTCCATGGTGTGTCTTTATTCTCAGCGCGGGCATGCCCGCGGCCGGTGCAAATGAAAACGGTGGCCGAGCCCGATCACCCCGCCACCGCTGGACTGCTGAGCCCTGCTCAGACCGTGCGGCGGGACAGGGCCGCAACGGGAAAACATACGCTCAGTTACCGGAGTGTGGCAAGAGCGTCCCCCCTGACGCCGGAGCGTGAAACTGCAAAAGAATGGCCGCACAGGGAGTCCACGAAGTAATCGGAGTTTGTACAGGGTTGTCTCCGATCATTCCGCGTGTCATGCAAGATGGGGCGGAAGATTTACTTCCAGGCCCGAGGCTCCCCTCGCGCCAGGAGTTCAGGCACCGTCACCAGTTCGTACCCCCGCGCCCGCAGTCCACGGATGATCCCCGGGAGCGCCTGACGGGTGGCCTCTCGCGCGGGATACCAGGGGTGCAGGAGGATGATGGAGCCCGGGCGCGCCTCGTCCATCACCCGCTGCACCATCTCGTCGGCGGGGCGCGTGGGGTCGCCGTCCGGCTCCACGTTCCAGCTGATGTTCGTGCGGCCGGTGCGGTGCAGGTACCAGGGGAGCGTCACGAACTTGTGGCTGTACGGCGCGCGGAAGTGGATGGGTCCGCGCTCGCCTGCCAGTCGGATCTGCCGGTCCGTGTCCTCCACCTCGCGCCGCACCATCGACAGCGACCGGCCGATCATCCGCTGGTGCGACCAGGTGTGGTT
>DASQBH010001082.1:0-3492 GCA_035635315.1 Longimicrobium sp. | reverse complement strand
CGGACTTCGCGTCGTTCCAGCCGCGATTTCAATCGCCAGGGAGGCAGCCGGCGGGTCGCGATTCATCCACCGATGCGTCAATCGGAAGGAGCGTCGCCGTGCCGCCCATATTTCCGCCGACCACGTAGCCGGGGCGGGTGAACCCGCGGCTGGAAAGGCGGGAAGCCCCGCAAACCCCGCGGGGCTTCGCTGTGCTGGGCCGCCCAATCTGTCATTCCGAAGGAGCGCCGCGCGGAACCATCCGTGGCGAAGGACTCCGCGCGCGACTGAGGACTCTACCGTCGGAATTCTCGTGGCCTGCCCCGGCGCGATGATCCCGCGGCTACAGTCCGCGCAGGCGGACTTCGCGTCGTTCCAGCCGCGATTTCAATCGCCAGGGAGGCAGCCGGCGGGTCGCGATTCATCCACCGATGCGTCAATCGGAAGGAGCGTCGCCGTGCCGCCCCTATTTCCGCCGACCGCGTACCCGGGCGGGTGAACCCGCGGCTGGAAAAGCGGGAAGCCCCGCAAACCCCGTGGGGCTTCGTTACCGATGGTCCAGGGCGATTTCGGCGGGAAGCATCGAATCCGCAGGGAGTCGAGGTGCGCCTCGCCGGGTTCTCCACTCGAAACACAAAGGCGGGCCGGAGACAGTCTCCCGGCCCGCCTTTTCGTACCTTCGTACCTTCGTACCTTCGTACCTTCGTACCTTCGTACCTTCGTACCTTCGTACCTTCCTACCTTCGTACCCTCGTCAGCTTTGCCGGAGTGCCTCGGTGGGGGGAATCCGCAGCGCTTTCAGGGTGGGGAAAATACTCGCGGCCAGCGCCACGGCAGCAAGGATCAGCACAACTCCGACCATCATCCCGGGACTCGGGGCCTTCATATCCGGCACCATGCTCGCGACGAGCCGTCCGCCAGCGACTCCGCCCAGCACGCCGACGCCGGTACCGATCAGGATCAGCCGGGTCGCGCCACGCATCACCATCCAGAAAACGTGTGGTGCGGGTGCCCCCAGGGCGATGCGTACGCCGATTTCGTGCGTACGCTGGCCCACCAGATATGCAATGACCCCGTACAATCCCACCGCCGCCAGGGCAAGCGCGAGAATGGCGAACGCGCTGAGGAGGATCGCATACCAGCGGAGCGGCCCCAGCGCCTTCGCGAGAACCGACTCCATGGTCTGAAGCGTGTATACGGGCTGGTCACGATCGACCTCGAGGATCGCGCTCCTGAGCGGAAGGGCCAGGGGGACGCCCGGCCTGGACCTGACGAGGAGCGTCATCGAAGCCGCTGAATCGAGCCGGCTGAGGATGTACATTCCGGGCGGGGAGGCGCCGTACGTGGCCGAGGGGCGCGTCATCTCGACGTGGTGAGCCACTCCCACGATCGTTGCCCACGGCCTCTTCGAGCGGGCCGGACCCAGCTTGACCTGGTGCCCTATGGGGTCGCCCTCCAGCGAGAGCGTCCGCGCCAGCTCCGCATCGATGATCACGGCACCCGCCCCGAAATCAGCATCGGTAAAGTGCCTCCCGCGCACGAGCGGGATTCCCATGGTCTGCAGGTAGTCGCGCGTGACGAGCTGGCAGCTGCACTCCACCTCCTCCCTTCCCGTGCTGATCGTCGGTTCTGCATGGCGGGCCGCCGCCGCCGCGAGCTCCACGCCCGGCACGGCCTGCGTGCGCGAGATCAGCCGCCCCGCCAGCGAACCCCCGCCTTCCCTGTCCAGCGGGCGTGCCTCCATCCTGAACAGCCCGCGGGTATCGAACCCGGGCTTCCACTCGCTGAGGTGTGAATTTTCCTGGATCAGCAGACCCGCGACGAAGAGCAGCGACAGCGAAAGCGCGATCTGTGCGACAATGAACACGCTGCGGAGAACCTGCCCCGGCCCCGCCGCGCCGACGGACTGTCCCCCTTCCTTCAGCACCCCACTGACGTTGGTTCGATACGCCTCCGCCAGCGAAGGGAATGTGCACAGGGCGAGCGTCGCCAGAATGATCGCCACGCAGAAGCCGGCGATCCGGATGTTGATGCCGCTTCCCAGCACGTCGCGCAGCGGCGTAAAGGAAATTGCCGCGGCGATCATCCTGACCGCCAGGTGGGCGATGGCACTGCCGAGCACCGTCGCGGCCACGACCAGTACTACGGATTCTCCGAGCACGGGGCGAACGACGTTCCAGGGCGAGGCCCCCAGGGCTACCCGGATGGCCGACTCGCGCCTGCGGGTCAGCGCCCGGATCAGGAGAAGGTTGGAAACATTGACGCACGCGATCAGAAGCACGCAGGCCACCACCCCCTGCAGCAGGTAGAAGTACGGTGCGTCCGACGCCCGCCGGGCATCTTCCAGCGAGACGAAGACCGGCCGGCGATACAGGTCAGGGGCGTTCCTGCCGGCGTTCAGCCGCCCCATGAGGAGCGACACCTCCGCAGCGGCGGAGGTTGCGCTGCTCCCTTCCCGCAGGCGAGCGACCATCGAGAGGGAATGTTCCGCCGAACCCGCCGGACCCGCCGTGGCCGCAGGGACGAGAGGGGTCCAGAACGAGCTCTCGGGGAACGGGAACCAGAACGCTTCGGGCATCACGCCAACGATCACGTGAGGCTGCCCGTCGATGCGGAGGGTCTGTCCCAGCACGTCACGGCGGCCGCCGAAGCTCCGCTGCCACATGCCGTACCCGATGACCGTGGGAGGCTGAGCTCCCCCCTGTTCGTCCGCGGCGAGAAAGGTGCGGCCGAGGACCGGCTGCACCTTCAGCACCCGGAAGAGGTTGGTGGAGACGGCGAAGCCCTGGACGCGCTCGGACTGGGACTCCGCATGCAGAGCCCGGCTGGCCGCCACTCCGGCTCGGAAGGCGGCTACGTCCTCGAAGCTCCGGGCCTGGTCGCGGAAGCTGGTGTACTCCGGGAAGGAAACGAATTCGATCGAGGCGACGCGGTTCGGATGCTGGATCCCGTAGAGGGTTTGGGGCTTCGTGTAAGGCAGGGGCCGGAGCAGCGCGGCCTCCGTGATTCCGAACACCGTCGCGTTCAGCCCGATCCCGATCACCAGGGACAGGAGTGCCGCGAGGGTGAAGCCGGGGCTCCGTCGGAGAGTACGGAGCGCATGACGAAGATCGGCAATGGCGGGGGGCATGATCGGCGCTGTACGGGACCACGAAGAGCGCATCGCGCGGCTGTACACCCACACGGCGGTCCGACGGATGGTGTGCCCCTACTTCGGGAGGCGGCCGATCAACAGTGTCCGCGAACCGTTCAGATTGCGCACCAGGACGGCGACACGGGCGTGGTCGTCCGACACCAGCTCGTACCCCTTTCCGGGAAGCGCGAACGAGCTCCGCACCCGTCCCCGCCGGTCGAACACCTCCAGCGCGGTCCTGGGCCAGTCGTCGATATAACGGTTCCCGCCGTGGCCCTGCAGCCGGGTAGACCAGCCGTAGTTGCGGAGCGTTGCGAAAAGGGAGTCGTGGACGATCGCCAGCCCGGAGACGTTGGGCTGATACAGCATCTTGTTGACCC
>DASQBH010001081.1:0-3030 GCA_035635315.1 Longimicrobium sp. | reverse complement strand
CGGCCGGGAGAAGCCGTTGGTGTTCATTGGAGACAACGAGTGCACCATGGAGATCACGGAAGTCCAGCTCAACCGGCGGGCCGTCGTCTGCCGGGTGGTGCACGATGCGACCCGAGGAGAGCCGATCGGCGATCGAAAGGGATTCACCATCCGGGGGGTCGAGATCAACATCCCGGCCTTTACCCGGGAAGACGGGCTGAAGCTGTCGGCGGTCCTGAAAGCGGATGTGGAAGGAGCCCAGAGCCCCGACCATGAGCGAGTCCTCACCCACATCGGCCTTTCGTTCTGCCAGACGGGCCACGACGTGTGCAGGGCAATCTACTTCATGCTCGGCCAGCACTATGCGTGGACGCTGCGGGAAAGCGGGTTGACTCGCCAGAGCATGCCCCCCGAGTTCATCGTCCCGGCCCTGTTCTACCTGCCCGACATCATCGCCAAGATCGAGACGCGCACGGGCCTGGACAACTTGGAGGACATCCTGGACTACGCTGACGGGGTAATGATCGCACGCGGTGATCTCGCGCTGCAGATGCAGACGGTCGAAGTCCCGGCGGCGGCAAAGCAGATCGTGGACAAGGCCAGCCGTGGCAAGACGGTCATCATGGCTACGCAGATGCTGGAAAGCATGCGCAAGAACATCGAATGCAGCCGGCCGGAAGCCTTCGACGTATTTAACGCGGTGGTGGACGGGGTGGATGCGGTCATGCTTTCGGGAGAAACCTCGGTTGGACGCTACCCGGAGCACGCGATCCGCAAGATGCGCGACCTCGCAGCGCACGCTGAGGCCTTTCAGACGGAGCGCGATCCATCGGCGTCGCACGTCGACCGGTATGCCGCGGAACTCACCCCCGCGGCCCGCGAGAGGCTGCGTCGGCGGTGGAATAACATCGTGGCCATCGCCAACGAGCGGTGGACCCAGCGAATGTGCGCTCCTGACGAGTTCTACATGGTCGCTGAAATCTTCAACGACAAGAACAGGCGTCTCGACGAGCAGGAGTCGACGGACCGGATCACCCATGCCGCGTGCAGAATGGCCGCCGACGGGCAGGTCACGGGGATCGTCGCGCCGACCAACAGCGGACGGACCGTCCGGATGCTGGCGCGCTTCCGACCGCCGCAGTGGATTTTCGCCGAGCCGCACCACGAGTATCCCGCGCGCAAGCTTTCAATGGTCTGGGGTGCCTGGATCGCGGCGGTCATTCCCAATGTAGAGGGTATGGAGGTCGACGACCTGATGAGCCTGTCATGGCCGCACCTGCAGGAGCTGAGAGGCCAGCCCATCATCTTCATCTGCGGCACGCCCATCGGCACGGTCGGCACCACGAACCTGCTCTCGCGCACCTCCGTTCCCCCGCCCTCCGCAGGAACTGTGTAGAACACCATTTTCGTCCGATCCGCGGCAGGCCCACGACAGCGGCCGCATCGACACGAACGGCGAACGTGGCCCTCCGCCGGCGGGACAGGCGGGGGGCAGCGCTCAAACGGAGAAACGTCGGGGGTGGAGGAACGGATGGGCACGCTTCCCCGTTCCCCGCTTCCGTGCGTGACCTCGTCGGGTAAACCCTCCTGCGGTGAACCGGGGCCTTGAGACAGGCCGCATAAGGCAGTATCTTCATGTTTATATTGGCATAAAGTCTAACAAACGTTGTCCTCTCCGCCGCGCGATCCGGCGAGAGCGGTCCTCGCAATCGCCGTTCTGATTCCGGCTGGAGTCCCCGATGGAGTATTCCCCCAACATCCGGCGCATCGCCATCAACACGGGCGGTGGCGACGCGCCGGGGCTGAACGCCGTGATCCGCGCCGCCACCCTGGCCGCCCACGCCAACGGCTGGGAGGTGTTCGGCATCCGCCGCGGCTACATGGGGCTGCTGAACGACGACGTGGACGGCGAGCCGGGGATGATGCAGCTGTGCGCCGACCGCGTGCGCGGCATCACCCACCTGGGCGGCACCATCCTGGGGACGACCACGCGCGGCAACCTGTTCGGCCTGGAGCCTCGGCAGCCGGACGGCACCTGGGGGCCCAACGACCCCTCGCAGGCCATCATCGACCGCTTTCGCGAGCTGGAGATCGACGCGCTGATCGCCATCGGCGGCGACGGCTCGCTCAAGATCGCGCACCGCCTGTTCCTCAAGGGGCTGCGCGTGGTGGGGGTGCCCAAGACCATCGACAACGACCTGGGCGCCACCGACATGACCTTCGGCTTTCAGACCGCGGTGGACGTGGCCACGGAGGCCATCGGCCGCCTGCACAGCACCGCCGAGGCGCACCAGCGGGTGATGGTGGCGCAGGTGATGGGGCGGCACACGGGGTGGATCGCCCTGGAGAGCGGCCTGGCCGGCGGGGCCGACGTCATCCTCATCCCCGAGATCCCCTACTCGCTGGAGGGGGTCGCCGCCAAGATCCGCGAGCGCGAGGCGGCCGGGCGCCGCTTCAGCATCGTCGTCGTCGCCGAGGGCGCACGCCCACGCGACGGCGAGCCCAGCTATGCGGACCGGAGCGGGCGCTACGGCGGCATCGCCGAGCGGCTCGCCAACCAGATCGAGGACCTCACCGGCAAGGAGACCCGTACCCTCGTGCTGGGGCACATCCAGCGAGGCGGGTCGCCCATCGCCTACGACCGCGTGCTCGCGCTCCAGCTCGGCACCGCGGCCATCCGCTTCATCGACATGCAGATCTTCGGAACCATGGTGGCGCTGCAGGGTCAGACCATCCGCGCCGTGCCGCTCGTGGAAGCGGTCAGCGCGGTGAAGCGCATCCCCATGGAAGGGGAGCTGATCAACGCCGCCCGCTCCCTGGGGATCTGCCTCGGCGACTGAGCCCCGCCACCCTGGCGGGGCCTCCCTCCAGACCGTCGGCAAACATCGTACGGGCCTGCCAATCGGGCTGGCCCGCTCCGTGCATAGAGCCACACCGTGCGGCAGCTTCTGCCTCACACTTGTCGCCCGGAGTGGCGAACCTTTTTCATAAGAAAGCGAATGAGTACCCAGCAGCAGATGATGACTCCGCCGGTGGCGGAGCGGCCGAAGC